>DHCD01000079.1:0-1408 GCA_002398105.1 Syntrophomonas sp. UBA4911 | reverse complement strand
CCTGGCAAAACCACTTTCCTACCAAAGTATTTTTTGGATCTCATGTTATTGTTGATAACTGCGCCGCTTTAAAAACCATGGGCAGCAAAGCCCTGGTCGTTTTGGGACAGGGGGGATCAGCCCGGCGTAATGGCGCACTGGACGACCTCTGCCGGGCCCTTGATCAAATTGCCGTCAGCTACGCAATATTTGATCAAGTGGAAGGCAACCCTTCAATAGAAACAGCGATAAACGGAGCCTGTGTGGCGAAAAAAGAGCAGGCTGACTTTATTATTGGAATCGGAGGTGGATCTCCGCTGGATGCGGCCAAAGCCATTGCCATTCTGGCGATTAACCCAATTGGGGAACAGGAATTGTTTGCGCTTCATTTTGACCGGGTTCTGCCCATAGTTGCCATACCGACAACTGCCGGCACCGGTTCGGAAGTGACTCCTTATTCCATTTTGACCAACCCGGCTACGGAATCCAAACAGAGAATCATGCATCCTCACATCATCCCCCGCTTAGCCTTTTTAGATCCGCGCTATACTATGGGCTTGCCGGTCCGGGTTACGATAGATACAGGTGTGGATGCTTATTCTCATGCCTTGGAAAGTTACTTTTGTATCAATAAGCTCTCGCCTTTCAGCGAACTGCTCGCTTTGGAGGCTATGCGCATCCTGGGACCGGAAATAAAAAACCTGGCCAGTGATTCGTGGCAGCTGCTCTACCAAAATCGGGCCAACCTGCTTTACGGCTCCCTGCTGGGCGGTATGGCCATCAGCGTCACCGGCACAACCATTCCCCATACTCTGGGCTTTTCATTAACTTATTTTAAAGACATCCCCCATGGACGGGCCAATGGAATGATTCTGCCCGCCTACATGTATTTCAATCAGCGCAAAAGCGCTGACCCCAGGATAAAGAAAGCCATCAGGGTTTCAGGATTTGATGGTCTGAAGCAATTTAAAGAACTCATGCGGGAATTGTGCGGGCAACCTCCCTGCTGCAGCCGGGAAGAAAAAGAGATATTTGTTTCCACAACATGGAAGGCGCCTAATATTTTTAATAACATCGCTGTTCCTGAGCGTCAGGATATTGAGCAATTGGTAGAGTCGGTTGTATCCTTGCCGAGAAATGATTCCCTGGTATAATGCTCATTGTGCTAAGGTGTTTAATCGGGGCCCGTTTTTGTACACCTCTCAAGCCTATAGAGGAGTGGCAAGGTCCTCCCGGAAGATAAAAAATAGAGGGGTAACCCGGTGAGAGTTGACTGGACTGAATGCGTAGCATGGTATAAAAAGCTCCTATCTCTTATTGAAAGGCTTTACTAAATCAAGTCTTTGAAATTATGCAAGAACCCCTGCTAATTTGTGAGGATCGGCAGGGGTTCTTGCATAATCTCAACCGCTGCCGAAGCAGCCGTTTT
>DHCD01000064.1:32856-42604 GCA_002398105.1 Syntrophomonas sp. UBA4911 | reverse complement strand
GCTTTTAACCACTCACCGGGCAGAACTATTTGTCCGCAAAAAAAAGAGCCTATGTGCTGGTTATTAACCAAAATAGGCGAAACGGCATAAATCAGGCCGGCATGGCATGTAGCAGAAATAGCTTCACCTTTACGTCTGGATTTCAAGCTAATATCTCTGCAGGATTTTGCGCATCTTATTCGGCCTTCTTTAGTGGATCGTATCAGCTTGCAAAAATTAGTGATATGGAACATACTGGTTACTGGTTCAACTTTGGTATTGGTGATAAAACACCGCATTCCTGTTATCTTAATAAACCTCTCATGAATAGAATCTAAAAATTTTGTGTTAACTATGTCTTCAAGCATCATTCCGCTTTCAGAGTCATACTTAATATCATCTTTTAAAGCATCATTTTTACTCTGGTCATATTTTAAAACTGAACTCATTAATATAGCCCCCCATTGACACCAATAGTAAGCAAAAAAGTGTACAGTTTTATTTTAGTATACAATTTCAAACATAATTAGTCAAAATGTACTGTTTTTCCTGCTTTGATTGTATTATTCTTAACAAAAATATTTAATCTTTGGAAAAGTTATTCGGAAGACCGGACTACAATAAGCAACAACAACCTTATTATAGCTGACCCATAGTTTCCTAGATAGACGGCCGTATATTATTGATAAGTCAATGGATTTAGAGAAGAAGAACTCCCCTCTTAAAGGGGAAAGAGAAAAGGCCATGTTTCTAAAACATGGCCTTGACGATCTGAAATAACAGCTACCGATACAGCTGTCTTACTACAAATGTAACTTTTCAATGTCTTATATTGCCAGGGGCTATTAGTGTTTTTCCACAATTACAGGGTTAAATTCCGGGGAACTCCCTGCATAAAGCTTTCTATGTTTTTAACGATCTCCTGCACCAAGGTAAGGCGGGCCTCCCGACTGGCCCAGGCAATATGGGGAGTAATAAAAAGCCGGTCGCTCCTCTTAACGGCAAGGAGAGGATTATTTTTCTCTATAGGCTCATGCTCCATCACATCCAGGGCGGCGCCCCCGATCAGCCTTTCGTCAATTGCCCGGGCCAGATCGGCTTCATTAACTATACCTCCCCGTCCCAGGTTCAGAAGAATGGCATGGGGCTTCATCAACTGCAGCTGCTCATAGTGAATAAGGTCAAATGTCCGGTCATTAAGCGGCGCATGAATAGATACGATGTCAGCTGTCTGTAATAACTCTTCCAGCTCTACTCTGGTATAATCCGGATTGCGGTTCTCTCCCGAAGTGGAATAGTATACGACCTGGCAGCCAAATTCCCGGGCTATACCGGCAACTGCCCGGCCGATTGTCCCCATACCGATAATTCCCCAGGTCTTGTCGTAAAGTTCCCAATAGGGTTGGCCCAGGTGGGTGAAGAGGCTGCTCCCGGCATACTTCCCTGATTTAACATAATTATCATAATAGGCCGGCGACTGTAAAAGGTAAAACAGCATGGCGAATGTGTGCTGAACCACGCTGCGGGTGGAATAGCCGGCCACGTTGCTGACTGCTATATTTCTGCTGCGGGTATAATTAAGGTCAATATTATTAGTACCCGTAGCAGCCACGCAAATCAATTTGACCTGGGGGGCGTATTCCAGGTTGGAACTATTCAGTACTACTTTATTGGTGATTATGATTTCCCGGTCCTGAATCCGCGCCACCACATCTTCAGGCAAAGTTTCGGCATATACCTTAACCTCGCCCAACTGGTCAAAAACGCTTAAATCAATATCGTTTCCCAGGGTCAAGGCGTCGAGAATACAAATTTTCAGCGAATTCACTTTTCTCTTCCTTCCATATCGTATTATACTTTTCAATATTGCCTATATTAAATATTAGCATACTAAAAAGCCGGGAAGGTCGGAAGTTTTTCCAGATAGATGATATCCATGTTTTCGGCGGCATCGCCTTCAGCCAAAATGGCGGCTTTGGCTGCCACCTGCCCCCCCGCTTTGACAATCAGCCGGGCGACGGCGTTTACCGATTCCCCGGTGCTGATAACGTCGTCAACAATAACTACCCGGCGTCCTTTTATCTGTTCGCTGTCTTTCCCATCCAGACATACGATCTGGGCTTTTTGGGTAGTGATGGAGTTGACTTCCTCTATTATCGGATTTGCCATATAGGCCTTCACGCTTTTGCGGGCGACAATATAATTTATGCCCAGCAGCCGCGATATCTCGAAGGCCAATGGAATTCCCTTGGCTTCCGGAGTCAGTAGTATATCAAAGGGAGGCAGCTTTTTAACCAGTTCCGGCGCCACCCGGACCACCAGTTCAGTGTCGCCCAGGATCACAAAACTGGCAATACTTAATTTATCATTTACCGGGATTATCGGAAGCTGACGCTTCAAACCGGCAATCTCCAGATTATATGTTCTCTGTTCTTTTACCGCCACTTTATCACCTCAAAACCATTCCGTTATTTTCTACAGAAGCAATCCGGCCAAAACACCTGCCAGCATGCCAAGAAACGGGTCGGATATGGCCGTAATGATAAAGGTTATTATCCCGGTCATATCTCCACCTTGTACGGCCGCAACCAGATTATCGGGAATCACTATAAATGCGCCGATTATAAAAAGATAACCTGCGGTGGCGCCGACGGGAATGTATTTCCCCATTTTAGGCAGCAAGAAAAATAAAAGGATTAAAGCCATTATTGCCATTAACAAAATACTGGCCGCAACCGGGTGGTCGGCAACAGCAGTAATGGAAACGATGGGTGAAAGCGGCGCACCGCCGAAGATCGAACTTACCACCTGGGATAAGCCGGTCATAATGGTGAGCTTATCTACCGAAAAGCTGGTATTGGCCATTGATGCGGTAATGCTGCCATAGCTTATATAGGTGCCGATTTGCAGTGCTACCAGCGCCAATACCGCTTTCCATACCTGCCAGGAGTTAAGTATAGGCTTTTGCAGCCTAAGCTGGCTTTTAACGTTTTCAACAAATGTTTGGGGAACCGGAGCAATTTCCGGGTTCTCAGATTCGGAATCGGAAGAGCCTGTTTTTATCAGGTTGTGGGCCAAAGTCCCGATCAACAGAGACGCCACGACGGTGTAGGCCAGGTTTTCAGTCAGGAACCACACCGGCAAGGCCGAAATAAATGATGCTATTCCGGCTTTAAGATTATCTTTGGCAATGTCGATACTGGTTCTGACCAGTATAACCCCTACCCCTGCCAGCATGGCGGCAAGTATGGTTTCACCGATGTAATCGACAATGGCACCCAGCAAACCGCCAATACCCAGAATAGTCATCACCGCTCCGCAGAGCAAAACGATGGATACCCGTTCACGGAGATTTTTTCCCATACTGCCAGCCAAAACAATGGTTTCCGCCTGGAAGGATATAGGGGTCACTAATCCCCAGGCTAAGGCCAGTAAAGCGGCTAAAGCAAAGGCGATACCCGTGGGAAAAGCCAGAAATCCATAATATAAGGCAATAAGACCTGAGGCAATAGCATCTGACAAAGCGCCAATAATGCTTACAATATCCTGGACTGTCATTTCTTTCAACCCTTTCCTAATAAATTAAATTATTAACGATACAAATTCTCCGGACAAGGCATCTACCAGGCCCCGATTAGTAATTTTCAGTTCAGGAATAACTGCACAGGTCAAAAGGAGAGAAAGGGTGAATGAAGGGTTTACTTGTTTGCCGCCCATATCGCCCAGGCACCGGTGCAATTTTCTAAAACGCTGCTGCAGCTCACGGGGGTCAAGGTCACTCATAATCCCGGCAATGGGCAGTTCCACCTGGGCCAGTACCACACCATCGGCAACCGCCGCCAGGCCTCCTTGCATTTTCCGGACGGTATTTACCGCTAAAGCCATATCCTCATCATCAGCGCCAACCACCACCAGATTCTGGCTATCCTGACCAATACTGCCGGCAAATGCGCCTTTTCTAAAACCAAAGCCCCGTACAATTCCCAGAGCATGATGCCCATCTTCCTGGTAACGGTCAAAAACCGCTACTTTCAAAAGATCCCGGTCAATATCCGGCTGGAGCTGACCGTTGATTACCGCCATAGGTTCATGATCTTCACGGGTAGCTACGGTTCCGTCAATAATGGTCATCACCCGGGCGGTTACTTCTCCTGCAGCAACGGGAGCGGTAATAGCAAAGGTCTGGGCTGTCACCGGCCCCATCTTAATCGTGTTTAAGATTTCAGGAGGGTATGAGTAACGGGGAATCTTAGCATCTTGGGCTTCAAATTGGCGGCCGTCTATAAACACCGCCTCGACATCAAAATCCTTCAGGTCCGATACCAGTACCATGTCGGCGCATCGTCCCGGAGCGATAGCTCCCATCAGATGGTCAAACCCGTAAGCCCGGGCTACGTTAATAGTGCCCATCTGGACAGCGGTTACAGGATCCACGCCTTCTGCCACCATAGCTTTAAGGGCCCGGTTCATGTGGCCATAATCCAGGACGTCGTCCAGGTATAAACAACCGTCGGTAGCCAGCAAGGCATTGGAAGTGTCAGCCAGGGCATTGATAAAATCTGAGGCTCGAACCGGTTCTTCCAAAGAACCCCGGCGTAAAATCACCTTCATTCCCAGGCGATATTTTTCCAGCATCTCTTCCAAAGTTACAGATTCATGGTCAGTCAGTATGCCAGTGGTCAGATAAGCTTGCAGATCATCGCCGCGAAGTTCCGGGCAATGCCCGTCAATACGGAAACCTTTTTCCCGGGCCCAGGCCAGTATAGCCATTATCTCAGGTTCCCTATCCAGAATGCGGTTAAAATCCATGGCTTCCGCCACTCCCCAGATACGGGGTAAGGCAAAAGCCTCCTGCATGTCCTTCAAAGTCATATTGGCTCCCGCTTCTTCCAGCTTCGGCGTTCCCGGGACACAGGGAGGAACCATCAGAAAAGCTTTTAAAGGGGAGGCCGCTACTTCCCGGGCAAAATTATGCATGCAGTCCAGGCCGGTATTACAGACGTCATGCATATCCAGAACTGCTGCTGTGGTTCCGTGTGCTATTACGGTTTGGGCAAAGGGGATCGCAGACATGAAGGACATTTCAATATGGCAGTGGGCGTCAATTAGTCCGGGAATTAAGTATTTTCCCCCGGCATCATAGACTATGGCGGCCGGCCGTGTATCTTTTTCACCTTCCCGGCCTAACCAGGCAATTATTCCTGCAGCAACGGCAACTTCAACTTCTTCTACCTGTTTGGTAAATACATTTACCACCCGGGCATTTTTAATAAGTAAATCCGCCCTGCCTTTCCCCTGGGCAACATCCATTGCCCGCATATTTTTGGCCATCTGCATTGATTGATACCTCCGCGAAAATAAAATCAAAACGTAAAAGATTATATAAAATTTGGTTCTTTTTGACGAATTATATTCTATATAAAAACCTGCTGCAGGTACAGGCCTTTTTAAGCATGATCAGGAAAAAATCCAGGCCGGCCGGCTTAATTTTTTCCTGATCATTCCGTTATCCATAAAAGGCGAAGTAAATAGTTCCTGGCTGCGGTTGAATTAATTCTCAGTATTTCATCATCTTCCCCTGTTTGTTTGCATTCATTCCGTCTCTTGTTATATACTAAAATGAATTTATCATTGTGGCGCCAGGAAAATCAAATAGCAGTCAATATGCTCTCTTTACATAATAAAATTCGCCTGACTTTTTAGAATGGGTATAAAGACCATCATCCTGAAGCGATGAGTAAGCCGTTCAAAGGAAAATCGGACTTCCGTTTCCTTTAAAATACTTTTTCCACATTAAATGTGCCGTATGGTGAATAATTTCCGCTATGAATACAATATACCAAGGTTTAGCCATTTTCCGGCCGCCACGGAGATGTTATGATAAATATTGAAATGTTATGATATACAAAACATAGATTTAATGCATACAGGATAAGAAGCCAGGCTGGTAATAAATATAAAAATTGGTGTCTGACACCTTTGGAGGAGGATTAAGTTGTTATCTGATTATTCTACCATTGGTATTTTCCTTATGCTCACACTGGCATTTCCGCTGGCTGCTATGGGAATGGCCTGGGCGGTACGCCCCAAACCCAAATGCAAGCCTGACGATGAAAAACTGCTGCCCTATGAGTGCGGAGTGGATACCATCGGGCGTACCTGGTCCCGTTTTAAGGTTAATTATTTTCTCTACGCCCTGGTTTTTCTGGCCTTTGACGTGGAGACAATTTTTCTGTTTCCCTGGGCGGTAAAGTTTAGTCAGCTGGGCTTGTTTGCCTTCGTCGAGATGCTGCTGTTCATAGGGATATTACTGATCGGTCTCTGGTACGCCTGGAAGGAGGGAGCACTGGAATGGCATTAGAACAAGATGTCGAAGTTCTGGAGAAGAACAACATTATTGTCTCCACCCTGGACAAGTTGTGGAATTGGGGTCGAGCCCACTCTTTCTGGCCTCTGACCTATGGCTGCAATTGCTGCCCCATTGAGATGATGGCAGCCGGCGCCAGCCGTTTTGATATGGCCCGCTATGGTTACGAAGTTTTCCGGGCCTCCCCCCGGCAGGCCGACTTATTGATCGTAGCCGGACCCATTACCTTAAAAATGAAACCGGTTGTCGAAAGGATCTGGGCCCAGATGCCGGAGCCGAAGTGGGTGGTAGCCATGGGCAATTGCGCCACCAGCGGCGGTCCCTTTAAAGACGGCTACGCTGTACTGCCGGGATGTGACTCGCTTTTTGATGTGGATGTCTTCGTGCCTGGCTGCCCGCCCCGCCCGGAAGCCCTGTTTCACGGGTTACTGGAGCTTAAGAAAAAGGTGGAGGGAAAAAGTTGAGTCAGATATTGCAGGATATACAGACCTTCATGGGCGATAAGATTGAAGTGAGTCAGGATAAACACTACACCTGTATAAGTACGGGAGCGGATAATCTGCCGGCTCTTCTGGGCCGGCTCAAGGAAATCCATGGCTTCAATTACCTGGCCAATTTGACGGCAGTGGATTATCCCGACCGTTTTGAAATAATTTATCATCTTCATTCTATTCCCGCCAATCACAAGATAATGGTAAAGAGCAGTGTCAGCCGGGAAGAGGCTCAGTTCCCCTCGACGGCTTACCTTTGGCCCGGCGCCGATTGGCAGGAACGGGAATTATTCGATCTGATGGGCATCAAATTTCAAAACCATCCTAATCTTATCCGCATACTTTTGCCGGATGATTTTGAGGGCCACCCGCTGCGCAAAGATTTTAAGGTAAAGGGGTGATAACATTGTCAGCCAGCGAACTTATGACTATCAATATAGGGCCTCAACACCCCAGCACCCATGGCGGCTTGCATGTGGAAGCGGTTCTGGACGGAGAAATGGTGACAGATGCCATCGTCCACCTGGGTTATGTCCACCGGGCGGTGGAAAAAATCGCCGAGGGCAAAACCTATGTCCAATTTATACCCTATACTTCGCGCCTGGATTATTTAGCCAGCCACTTGCCCACCCTGGGATATGTTCAGGCGGTGGAGAAGCTGATGGGGATTGAAGTGCCGGAAAGAGCTGAATATATCCGGGTGATAATGGCGGAGTTGTCCCGTATTGCTTCCCATCTCCTTTTTATCGGCAGTATGGCTATGGATCTGGGGGCGACTACCGGGTTGATATATTGTTTCCGGGATCGGGAACGGATCATGGATATGTTCGAAATGACCAGCGGGCAGCGTATGATTGCCTCATATATGCGTATCGGAGGAGTGGCCGAGGATGTGCCGGAAGAGTTTTATCCCGCGGTAGGTTCCTTCTTAAAGGACCTGCCCGCTATGCTTAAGGAATATGACGGTTTGATCTTCGGCAATGAGATACTGCAGGCCCGCGTTAAAGGTATTGGCCGCCTGACCGCTCAGGATGCTGTCGCTTATGGGGTCAGCGGTCCCAATCTCAGAGCCTGCGGGGTGGATTATGATATCCGCAAGGCAGAGCCTTACGGCATTTACGACCGCTTTGATTTTGAGGTGCCGGTAGCTCAGGGAGGCGATTGCTGGGATCGTATCATGGTCCGGGTGGAAGAAATTGTCCAGAGCGCCCGTATAATAGAGCAGGCTGTAAACGGACTTCCGGCCGGTGAAATTAAGGCTAAGACCCCCCGGATTCTGAAAGCGGAAAAAGGCGCCGAGGTTTACCATCGTATTGAATCTTCCAAAGGAGAGCTGGGCTATTATATCGTCGGCGACGGCTCGGAAAAACCGTATCGCCTTCATGTACGGGCTCCTTCATTTATAAATCTGGCAGTGCTGCCGCTCATATCCCGGGGAGGATTGCTGCAGGACATAATCGCCAATATTGCTACCCTGGACCCGGTACTGGGCGAATCTGACCGCTGAGGCCGGCAGGGTTTTGCTTGCTATAGCTTAAGGGATCTGCCTGAATTATCAGGACTCCCCTATCATAATTTTTAGGAGCGATTGCAAATGGAGAGCTTATTTTTAGACATAGCCCAAACCCTCACCGGATGGCTGCAAAGTTTGGGGCTTTCCGCAGTTTGGGCTGATTTCATACTTTTAATAATTCAATTTGCCTGTGTTGCCGGTATCGTGACAATAAATGTCATTATTCTGATCTGGCTGGAAAGAAAGGTGTCCGGGTTTATCCAGCTGCGCCTGGGACCTAACCGTCTGGGCCCCTGGGGAGCTTTTCAGACCATAGCCGATGCCATAAAACTTTTAACCAAAGAGGACATCATCCCCACCCGGACTGACAAATGGATATTCCGTACCGCGCCGCTTTTCTTTATTACCGTGGCTATGATGCTTTATCTGGTAATACCTATGGGAGACGGGATGCAGATCGTAGATCTGAATATCGGGGTATTCTATTTTATTTCCCTGGCTTCGCTGAGCACCATAGCGTTGCTGATGGCCGGATGGAGTTCCAATAATAAATGGTCTTTATTGGGAGCCATGCGTTCGGTAGCCCAGATGATCAGCTATGAGATACCATTGACTTTCTCCCTGCTGGGCGTAATCATGATTGCCGGTTCCCTGCGGCTGTCGGATATAGTAGCGGCTCAGAGCAATATCTGGTTTATCGTATTTCAACCGGTCGCTTTCATAACCTATTTTATTGCCGCCACCGCGGAACTCAATCGCGGGCCTTTTGACATGCCTGAAGCCGAACAGGAATTGACTGCCGGCGCCTATACCGAGTATACGGGAATGCGCTGGGCCCTGTTCTTTCTGGCGGAATACACCAATCTGGTAGCGGTATCGGCCATGGCCTCCACCATGTTTCTGGGGGGATGGCAGGGTCCGTGGCTGCCTTCCTGGCTGTGGATAATTATTAAGACCTATATCATAATGTTTGTCTTTATGTGGATCAAATGGACTTTCCCCCGCATCAGAATGGACCACCTGATGTCCTTCAGCTGGAAGGTCCTGCTTCCGGTCAGCCTGGCCAATATTGTGGTTACCGGAGTGGGTATTTATGTATTTAAATGGATGGGGTGGTGTTAAAATGTACGGCCAAGGTTTAATCAAGGGGTTAGGGATCACATTAAAACACCATTTTGGCAAAAAGCTGACTATTCAGTATCCGGAAGAGCAGCCCTATCTGCAAGAACGCTTTCGCGGCCGCCTCAATCTGGAATTTGAGAAATGCCGGGTCTGCGGAATCTGCATCAAAACCTGTCCCAACGGAGTTTTGAGTCTGGAGGATGCCCGGGATGAGGTCAGCAAGAAGAGAAAATTGATGTCTTATACGATTGACCACCAATACTGCATGTTCTGCAA
>DHCD01000064.1:3843-32645 GCA_002398105.1 Syntrophomonas sp. UBA4911 | reverse complement strand
TTTCCCGCTACCGGCGGGAAGATATTAAGACGGTCTATCACCGTCCCCCGGAAATGGACTTGCAGCCGCCGGCCACCGACTCTGCAGCCGGACCGGATGATGATAATGCCAGGCAGGAAGCTCAGGATAAACGGGAGAAACAGCTTCAGGCTCTTAGAACCGCGCTGGAAAAGAACCCGCAGAAACTGCTGGCCAAATACGTAGATAACGAAGAACAGGCTGAGGTTCTGACTCGGTTGCTGCAAGCTGATGGCAATAAGGCGGAAAAAATACTGGCCATTATGCTGGATGATAAGGATAAAGCCCGAAAAGTAGCCCAGGCCCTGGTTAATAAAGAATTGAAATCAGGCCGGGCCCAAACGGAGGGAGGTAACGCTGAATGAACCTGTCGGATCTGGTTTTTATAGTCACCGCTCTCATCACGGTAACGGCCGCAGTGGGAGTGGTAGGATTTAAAAATATAGTGCACAGTGCTTTGTCCCTGGTACTGTCCTTTCTAGGGGTGGCAGCCCTGTATTTTCAGCTGCAGGCCGGCTTTCTGGGATTAGTACAGATTCTGGTCTATGCCGGCGCCGTATCGGTTCTCATTATTTTTGCCATCATGCTGGTCATGGATAAGGATCCCGATGAAAGCAACCGGTCTCACGCCAAGCAAAAATACTGGGGCGGCCTTATAGCCCTGCTGGTAACTCTGGGCTTGGGCGCAGCTATTGGCAGCACTATCTGGCCGCAGTCTTCGGGGTCACTGCCGGAAGACAGCGTGGGCGCGCTGGCGACGCTTCTGCTGGGTGATTATGTAGTGGCGTTCGAAGTCGCCGCTCTCCTTTTGCTGGTAGCAGTTGTGGGGGCCATTATTTTAGCGAAAGGGGCCGGTGAACATGATTGATCTGACCGCATACCTGTTATTGGGCACGGTTTTATTCGGCATCGGCGTATATGGAGTATTATCCAAACGCAATGCGGTAGGAGTTTTGATGTCGGTAGAGCTGATGCTTAACGCGGTAAACATAAATTTTATTGCCGTAAATAAGTTCGTAGCCAGCAGCCAGGTGATAGGCCAGTTATTTGCGATTTTTATCATTGTGGTGGCAGCGGCGGAAGTCGCGGTGGGATTAGCTCTGATTTTAGCAATATTCCGGCAGAAGAAATCGGTTGATTTGAACGATTTCAATCTGCTGAAATGGTAAGGGGGTGCAAGTAATGATGGAAACAAGTGTACAATATGCCTGGATAATAGCAATTCTGCCCTTCATTGCTTTTGCCCTGATCGGACTGTTTCTGCACCGTTGGCCGCGCTTATCTGCGGCTCTGTCCATCCTGGCCATAGGCATAGCATTTTTAATTTCCCTGTTGGTAAGTCTGGCGGTGTTTTCCAGTGAAGGTAACCTGGTGTATGAAGCTGCCGCCCGCTGGCTGAGTATGCCCGGTCTGCAGGTGGACATGGGGATACTGGTGGACGGTCTTACCGCCGTAATGCTCATCGTAGTTACCACCGTAGCTTTATTGGTGCAGATCTATTCGCTGGGATATATGCACGGGGATCCGGGCTTTGCCAGTTATTACGCCTATCAGTCGTTCTTTGCCGGCTCCATGCTGGGACTGGTTCTGGCCAATAATTTCGGGCAAATCTTTGTCTTTTGGGAACTGGTGGGTCTGGCCTCTTATCTCTTGATCGGTTTCTGGTTTGGCCGGAATTCGGCTAAAGAAGCAGCCAAGAAAGCCTTTATCACCAATCGGGTGGGAGATTTCGGTTTCCTCTTGAGTATCCTTTTCTTGCAGATTCTATTTGGAACCCTGAACTTTAACGGTCTGGCAGGTGAAATCGCCGGGTATACCAATACCGGAATCCTGATCGGAATAGCCATCCTCATGCTGGCGGGTCCGGTAGGTAAATCGGCCCAGTTCCCTCTGCATGTCTGGCTGCCTGACGCCATGGAAGGACCTACTCCGGTCAGTGCCCTCATTCACGCGGCTACCATGGTAGCTGCCGGTGTTTATCTCATTGCCCGGGCTTACTTTATTTTCAGCAGTACCCCCCAGGCTTTGCTGGCCATAGCGGTTATCGGCGGATTTACCGCCCTTTTTGCCGCTACCATCGCCATCGTCCAGAATGATATCAAGCGTATACTGGCCTATTCCACTTTAAGCCAGTTGGGTTATATGGTTATGGCCATGGGGGTCGGAGCCATGACGGCCGGGATGTTCCACCTTATGACCCATGCCTTTTTCAAGAGCCTGCTTTTCCTGGGTGCGGGCAGTGTCATTCATGCCCTGCATGATGAGCAGGACATCTGGAAAATGGGACGTCTGGCGGGCAAGATGCCGGTTACTACCTGGACCTTTGTTATCGGTGCTCTGGCCTTGAGCGGCATTCCTCCCCTATCCGGCTTCTGGAGCAAGGATGAGATCCTTTTGGGAGCTTATGCCAGCGGTCACATCGGGCTGTATATTCTGGGAACGATCGTGGCTTTTCTAACCGCCTTCTATATGTTCAGGCTGATTTTCGTAGCCTTTTTCGGCTCCGGCGAGGGCGGCCTGAAGGCGCATGAATCCCCGGCGGTAATGAGCGTACCCCTGGTAATACTGGCCGTTATGGCTATAATAGCAGGTTTTGTCGGTTCCCCGCTGATGAACAATGTCTTCGCTCACTGGGTCAGTTATCCCGGAGCGGTTCACCATAATCCCAGCCTGGGTATTATGGCGGTATCTTCTCTGGTGGCGGTAGCCGGTATCATACTGGCCTGGGCGGTTTATCAGAAGAAAATGGTCGATGTGGCAGCGGTGAAAACGAGATTTAACGGTTTATATCAGCTGCTCTACCATAAGTACTATATTGATGAAATCTATCAATGGCTGATAGACCATCTGATAGATGGGACGGCCAAAGTTTTGTTCTGGTTTGATGTCTATGTGATCAATGGTCTGGTTAACGGCATCGCTGCTCTGACCGGAATGGCCGGGCAGGTTCTGCGCTATACCGAAAACGGCCAGGTGCAGACTTATGCCATGTATATGTTTGCCGGAATCATTGTAATTATCGGGCTGGTCATGATGGCCGGTTTCGCTATCGTGTTGTAGGGGGTGGAAGAAATGAACTGGCCGATTTTATCTTTAACCTTATTCATGCCGTTGATCGGCGCCATAATAATTATGACCCTCCACCGGGAGCGGGAACAGGCCATAAAATATGTGGCTGCGGGTGCTACCCTGGTCAGCCTGATACTGTCGCTGGTAGTGGCGATCGGATACGACCGTTCTCTGGGCGGCATTCAGTTTGTAGAGAGTATACCCTGGACGGCAGACCTGGGGGTGACTTATGCTCTGGGAGTGGACGGCATCAGCATTCCTCTGTTGCTGCTTACTACCCTGATTGGCTTCAGCGCCGTTTATGCTTCCTGGAACATCAGTGAGCGGGTAAAGGAGTTTTTCAGCCTGCTGCTGATATTGATTACCGGAGTTATGGGAACCTTCTTAACTACCGACCTGTTTATCTTTTTCCTCTTTTATGAAGTGGTGGTCATTCCCATTTACCTGATGGTAATCATGTGGGGGAGCAGCAAACGGGTCACCAAGGAATATGCGGGTATGAAGCTTACCATCTATCTGCTGATCGGAAGTGCTTTTTTGCTGGTAGGCCTGATTGCGCTGTTTGTTCAATCCATGGCTGTAAACGGCGCTCCCAGCATGGATTTGATGACCCTGGCCCAAACTGAGTTTTCCCAAAGCTTCCAGGTATTTGTCTTTGCCTTGATGGCTTTTGGGTTCGGGACGCTGCTGTCAATGTTTCCCTTTCATGCCTGGTCGCCCGACGGCTATGCCGGAGCCCCTACCGCAGTCAGCATGATTCATGCCGGGGTATTGAAAAAAATCGGCGGCTACGGCCTGATCCGCATCGGGATTATGATACTTCCCGCCGGAGCCCAGGTAATCGCACCCATCATAGCGGTTCTGGCTCTGGGCAATGTGATCTATGCCGCTTTCATCTGCTTGAGCCAGAAGGACCTGAAGTACATTGTAGGCTATTCCAGCGTCAGCCATATGGGCTACGTGCTGATCGGTATTGCCGCTTTGAATCTGGTCAGCATCAACGGGGCGGTAATTATGATGTTTGCCCATGGAGTCATGGCCGCCCTCTTCTTTGCCATGATCGGCAATCTTTACGAGAAAAGCCATACCCGTAACGTTGATGATTTCGGCGGGCTGGCCCATCAGATGCCCCGACTGGCTACCGGGTTCATGATAGCGGGACTGGCTTCCCTGGGTTTGCCGGGCATGGTCAATTTCATCGGGGAGTTTACTATTTTTGTCGGCGCCTTCAGCAGTTTTAAAGTCCTTACCATAATCGCCGTTTCCGGGATTATCTTTACGGCGCTGTATATACTGCGCACCCTAGGCAATGTATTGTTCGGTCCCCGCAAAGAGAAATGGGATCACCTGCAGGACCTGAAAGGACCGGAAATGGTTCCCCTGCTGGTACTGGGGGCAGCTATAATCATCGGCGGGATAATGCCTTTCACTTTGATGGATTTGATTAATAACGGAGTCGGCAGCCTGATTTCCCAGGCCGGGCTTATGCAGATAGGGGGGATTTTATAATGCAGATCAGCATGCTGGCACCGGAAATAGAAATTGCCCTGCTGGGCCTTTTACTGCTGGTCCTTGGTCTGTTGCTCCCCCATAAGGGCAGGGGAATTATGGGGACGGTCACTTTCCTGGGACTAGTAATAGCCTTATTGCTCAGCGCCGCCGGTTTTGGTCAGGAAGAGGCGCTGTTTAACGGAGTGTACCAGGCAGACAGCTATGGCAGTTTTTTTAAGCTGTTGTTCATTCTGGCCGGACTCCTGGTTGTCCTGAGCGGGTCCGCTTATATCCAGCGTTTGGGGCGGCGGGCCAACGAATTCTACAGTTTCCTGGTTTTTGCTCTTCTGGGTATGGTGGTAATGGCTGCGGCCGGTGAGTTGATTACTTTGTATATCGGTCTGGAGTTAATGACCATAAGTTTCTATATTTTGACCGCTTATTTGCTGAACAATGAGCTTTCGGTGGAAGCGGGACTGAAATATCTCATCCTGGGAGCCATATCGTCTGCGGTGTTACTTTTTGGCATAAGCCTGGTCTATGCTGTCAGTGGAACTACGGTCATCAGCGAAATAGCCGGCCATATGCAGTTCCAGCCGGCTATGGTGGCCGGAATAATTCTCATGATAGCAGGCTTTGCCTTCAAGCTGTCGCTGGTTCCTTTTCATATGTGGGCCCCGGATATTTACCAGGGGGCTCCCATTCCGGTCACGGCTTTTCTGGCGGTAGGTTCTAAGGCTGCCGCATTTGCGGCTTTTGTCCGGGTATTTATGCTGGCCCTTCCCCTGCCCCAGTTTGAGTGGGGGCTGGTGCTTGCGGTACTGGCGGCCTGCACCATTATACTGGGCAATCTGGTGGCTCTGGTGCAGACGGATATCAAGCGCCTGCTGGCCTACTCCAGCATTGCTCAGGCAGGTTATATCCTGGTGGGTATGGTAGCGGGAAATGAATATGGCCTGAAAGGGGTACTATTCTATGCCATGCTCTATGTCTTCTCCAACCTGGGAGCTTTTGCCGTAGCTACGGCAGTGGAGGTAGAGACCGGCAGTACCAGTATTGAGGCTTTTAAAGCCTTGGGCAAACGTTCGCCTATGCTGGCCGCCATTATGACCGTTTGTTTATTATCACTGGCGGGTATACCGCCTCTGGCGGGGTTCGTAGGCAAATTCTATCTCTTTTCCGGAGCTATCGGCGCCGGCTATCTCTGGCTGGCTTTTGTGGGCTTGCTGATGAGTATGGTATCGGTTTACTACTATCTGATGGTAGCCAAAGCTATGTATATCGGCACTAACGATGATATGACTCCGATTAAACCCGATACTTCCACCCGAGTGGCCTTGTGGATATGCCTCGCCGCTACCGTGCTGATCGGGGTTTACCCGGCGCCTTTATCAGCCCTGGCGCAGACCGCGATCCAATTATTCTAAGGACCCTGAAAGGGCTGGTTTTATATTGCAATGATTGCATAAATGGCGGCGCTTAAGAGCCGCCATTTATGTACAGAATTAATATGAAAATAGACGCGCAACTACAAAGATTCATTAGACGCGGAAACCGCGGAATCTTTTAAGGAAATACGCGGAATTTATTAAAGTTCTCTTCCGCGTTCTTCCCTCTAAGTTCCCTGAATTCCGCGTCAAAAAAATAGCGCAACCGTAGGACTATTTTCATTCTTGGTTGCCTGCCTGCTTGCTTGCTTGTGCCCCATGGGTATGCCCCATGGCTATGCCCGGTGGGTACGGCTTTGAGGGCCATGAAGATTAAAATACAAATAAAGAAACGGGAGGAAATTGATATAATGCTGAATATACAACGGGCCCAATTCATTGACATTATGGCAAAATTTACTGCCTATGCCGGCAAACATCTTCCCGATGATGTCGTTGCCAAACTGGAAGAACTCAGGGCCAGAGAAGATACGCCTATGGCCCGGATCTTTTACGACGCCATGTTTGCGGATTTAAAAATGGCGGATGAGTTGGATAGACCGTGTTGCCAGGATACGGGCATTATTCAGTATTTTGTGCAGGTCGGCTCACGCTTCCCGCTGATCGACGAAATTGAGAATTGCCTGCGTGAAGCCGTAAAAAAGGCCACGGTGGATGCTCCTTTGCGTCATAACGTGGTGGAAGTATTTGATGAAAGAAATACCGGCAATAATGTCGGCACCAGAATCCCATGGATTGACTGGGAGGTCGTTCCCTATAACGACGAGGTAAAAATCTATATGTATATGGCCGGGGGCGGGTGCAGTCTTCCCGGGACCGCCAAAGTTTTAATGCCGTTGGAGGGCTATGAGGGGGTTGTAAAATTCGTATTTGACCAGATCACCTCTTACGGTATAAATGCCTGTCCGCCTCTTTTGGTCGGCATCGGCATCGCCGGTTCCGTAGAAGTGGCGGCTAAACTTTCCAAAAAAGCGCTGCTGCGTCCGCTGGGTACCCATAACAGCAACCCCCGCGGCGCAGAACTGGAATCCATGATAGAGAACGGACTCAACCAAATCAAAATCGGTCCTGGCGGCATTACCGGAAAAAGTTCGGTAATGGGCGTGCATATTGAACAGGCGGGGCGTCATCCGGCCACTATTGCCGTCGGCCTCTCAACCGGGTGCTGGGCGCACCGAAGGGCGCTCATTAAGATTAATTCAAAATTGGAATACGAAATGTTATCACATAAAGGAGCGATCTTATGAGTACGAAAACCCTGACGACCCCAATAAAGAATGACGATATTGAATCTCTGGCAATCGGAGATATCATTTATTTGAATGGCTATCTGATCACCAGCCGGGATGACGTTCATCAGCGCCTCATAAAACAACATAAACCATTGCCCCTTGATCTGGAGGGAAAAGCCATTTTTCACGCCGGGCCTATTATGAAAGCAAGGCCGGGCGAATCAAACAAATACGAGGTTATTTCCATCGGCCCGACCACAAGTATGCGCATGGAAAAATATGAAAAAGAATTTATAGGCGCAACCGGGGTTAAACTGATTATCGGTAAAGGCGGAATGGGAGAAAAAACCGCGGAAGGCTGTAAAGTCCACAAAGCGATTCATGCGGTATTTCCAGGCGGATGTGCCGTGCTGGCCGCCAGCCAGGTAGAAGAAGTGGAAACGGTAGAATGGCTGGATTTAGGCATGCCGGAAGCAATGTGGGTGATGCGGGTAAAAGATTTCGGGCCCTTATTGGTTTCGATTGATACCAGAGGAAATAACCTTTTTGAAAACAATAAAAAGAATTTCAATGCTGAAAAGGATCGGATCGTACCTGAGATCTGCCAATACGTTGATTATTTGGAGTAGTCCTGGAGTTGGATGAATCCGGCCCAAGCTACTGGGAAATATATAAAGATGGCAGGAGGAATATTCCTTCTGCCATTTTGGTAAGGGTGTATATTGCTTTAGGCGATGCGTTTTTTGATGCGCAGTTCTCTACTTTTCAAGACTTGTTGCAGCAAACTTTCTCTTTTTATGGCGTAAGACCTTACATATATACCGTTATTACCACGAAAACCGCCTTTGTAGAGAAAGTGGGAACGTTCCACTAATCTTCTGCCGCCTTCGGAAACGGTGAAGGCGCCTACCGCTTTAAATTTCTGCCCCAGGATGAAATTACGGGCAAAGTCGTCAATAAGTTCCCGGGTATAGGTCTTATGCCGGTTATCTGCCACATCTACGATTACCGAATATATATAAAGGTAAACCTCAGGCGCCTCAAAGGGTATAATATAAGGCATAACATCCTCTTCCAGTATTTGGCCTTTAAGAGTTTTTTGCCATATGTGATGGGGCAACGGAAGAACTCCATAGTAACCTTTTAAGGTATCATCCACTTTACACAACCGAAACATCATGGGATTTTTTTCAATCAGGCTTTTCAACGTATCGGGCTTAGACTGCCAGCAGGTATCAAAATACCTCTTTTCAAAACTGATTATCGCCGGAATATCTTGAACCGCAGCACACCCTGTTGTACATGCTGGTTCATCCATTATTTCACCTTCCTATTATAATAGCTCCCGGAGCTTTACTTAATTATACCTCTTCCCATTTTATTGTTCATGGTTCAGGAGCTGCGGAAAAGCAGAGGAAACCCAAGCATAACTTAGCAACCAGGCTGTTTAAATGGGTTATATATAGGAGATAAAGGCCTATCATGGTAAATCCTTGTTTCCCCTGGTTGGTCATATTTACCAAATAATAGTATGATACTTACCACCCAATGCAGTCACAAAACTATACCCTTAAAAAATCCATAACTTTAACATATAGGGCCTTTTGTCCTATTAGGAAGAAATGGATTATGAGGTATAATTTATTCGTATAATCTGATTCTCCGGCGAAAAGTATGTTCTTTATGCTGTTCGTCATAGTCAAGAACTCAGAAGGTACAGTCATTACCGGAAATATTTAATATTCCAAGGTCTGGGGGAGAATGCCCCGGGATTGGATATAGAAAGAATTGAATTTTGGGCTATGATTGATTTGGGCAATCTCGGATTGAATATAGAAAGAAGGAGGCGAGGGGTTCTTAAAGCGGAAAAGGATTAGGCTTAAAGTCAAACTAGTGTAAGGGGGAATAATTGTGGCTATAACCGTTGAAAAGATTGATGTGTTTAAAGAAGTTTCCTCATTTCTGGTTAATAAAATTCCAGGTGGTGCCATGGCAGTAATATCGGACCAGGAGAAAATTACCTGGAAGGTTAGCTCCGACGGGCTGGAAGTTGAAGAATTCAACCCGGGCAGTGAGCTTAAAGCCGGTGGAGCGGCTTATAACTGCATACGGAATCGCCGGGAAGAGATGGTCGAAATCCCGCGTAATGTCTATGGAATAAGATTACTAACCTATGCCGTACCTGTTTTGGATAATGACGAAACAGTTGGTAGCGCGATGCTGATTCTGCCTCGCCTGCATTCCATTGCCCGTTCGTTCAATGATTTTGCTCCTATGATAGCTAATATGTTCCCGGAAGGCGCATTTTTTTATATGAGCGATTTGGAAAAGGTTGCTTATAGACAACCCTCAGAACAGTTTGATGTTTCCAGCATACAGATAGGCGATCCCATCAAAGAGAGCTGGTCCGCCAATTGGACTGCTATTAATACCGGTAAATTGGCGGTCAATGAAGTAAAGGAAAGTGTTTACGGGGTACCGGTCTTAATTATGAGCAGTCCCTGTCTTGATTCAGATGATAATAACAAGGTGGTAGCCGCCCTAAATATAATCATGCCCAAACAAAGGGCCCTGGAATTACGTCAATTGTCAGTTAATCTGGCCAGCGGCCTGGAGGAGATGTCAGGAGTAATTGAGGAATTAGCCGCGTCAGCTTCGCAGATTAATATTAATGAACAAGACTTGAATACCACCATTGACGGGGTCAACAAAATGGCGGATGAAATAACTGACGTACTGGCATTTATTAAGCAGATAGCGGACGAAACCAAGATGCTCGGACTTAATGCCGCTATAGAAGCGGCCCGGGCCGGAGAGGCGGGGCGTGGTTTTGGCGTAGTGGCAGAAGAGATCAGAAAGCTGTCTGACGAATCCAAGCAAACGGTAATAAGTATTCGCGAGCTTATCACCGAAATCAAGAACAATGTTGCCGATACCGTGAATAAGAGTCAACTTAATCTTGATGCCAGCCAGGAACAGGCGGCGGCTACCGAAGAGATCTCCGCCAGTGTCGAAGAAATTAGAGCCATGTCGGAAACACTTGAAAAAATGGCCCAGCAAATGTAGTTCAATCAACTTTAAACCACAGGACCCTCATTTAAATACTATCGGGAAACTGGGGGATGAATACAGACCATCCCCCAGTTTAATGCCTCTTTCTCTTATCGTCTGAAGGCTTGATAGCGCCCGGCAGGTATTTAATTAATGATTCTTGGCAGAATATGATTTAGCATATTAACGACAACAGGTGAACGAATGAAAAAAGAAATTGAATTAATTGCCACGGCCGGTTTTGGGTTAGAAGCTATTGTAGCCCGCGAGGTCACTCGTCTGGGCTACAACGATATTACCGTAGAAAACGGCCGGGTTACTATCCGGGCAGACCTGGACGCTATCCCCCGGCTTAATCTATGGTTGCGATGCGCCGACCGGATTCTGGTTAAGATGGGTGAATTCCCTGCCCGTTCCTTTGAAGAATTGTTTCAAAATACCCGGGCTTTACCCTGGCCCGATTGGATTCCGCAGGATGGCAATTTCCCGGTTGAAGGGAAATCAATCAAGTCGCAGCTATTCAGTGTATCGGATTGCCAGGCTATTGTGAAAAAAGCGGTGGTCGAGAAGATGAAAGAGCGCTATCGCTTACAATGGTTTCCTGAAACCGGCGCCCGCTATACTATTGAAGTGGCTTTATTAAAAGATATTGTGACCCTTACTCTTGATACCAGCGGCACCGGTCTGCATAAGCGAGGATACCGCAAGTTAAGCGCTCCCGCACCTTTGAAGGAGACTTTGGCTGCCGCTTTGATTGATTTGAGCTACTGGGATAAGGGCCGGTTGTTGCTGGATCCCTTTTGCGGTTCCGGTACTATTCCCATTGAGGCTGCTATGACAGGGCTTAATTTGGCTCCAGGTTTAAAACGGGAGTTTGCCGCGGAAAAATGGCCGGTATTATCTAAAAAATGCTGGCAATGGGCTCGAAATGAAGCTCATGACCAAATCAAGCGGGAAACAAAGCTGTCTATTCGTGGAACTGATATAGATAAGGAAGTGTTAAGCCTGGCCCGTTATCATGCCCGCCAGGCCGGGGTGGCAGAGCATATACATTTTCAGCAAATGCCGGTTTCAGCAGTGAGCAGCCGCGATAAGTACGGCTGTATTATCTGCAACCCTCCGTACGGGGAGCGCTTGGAAGATAAGGCGACGGTAGCGGAATTATATAAGGAAATGGGAAGAATTTTTAAAGCTCTGGATAGTTGGTCTATTTACATACTTACGGCTCACCAACGATTTGAAAGTTTATACGGCCGACCGGCAGACCGTAAGCGCAAATTATATAACGGGCGCATCCAATGCTATTATTATCAGTTTTATGGTCCCCGTCCCCCTGAAAAACCGATGGAATAACAGCGGCAGCGGTCGAATCCCCCCAATTATCCAGTCCCGAATTGCTATTCTGAAGTATTTTAAATCCTGTACGGCAAGAGATAATCATTCTACCCGGCTCCATGTATAAATATGGTATAAATAGGAGATTATTTAATAAAATACAAACTGCCGGGAGGATATTGAATTGATTTCTTTTTCCGAATTTAACAAATTGTCCAATGACCAGAAGCGGGATTACCTGAACGAAATCAGGGCTGAACATAGCGTTAAAGAGATAATGGAACAATGGGGCATTACCCGCTCTCTTTTTTACCAAATGGCACATGAAGTCGGCCTGCCTTTAGCCCGCAAAGGCAATTCAAATAACCAGCCTAAGAAAAAAGCCCCGTCTGATCATATGGCTGAGGAAACGCCCGGTGGGGCCATTGAACCTAATGATGCCGGCAGCAGCAGCCTGCGGTTCTCTTTGGATACAGTAGGCACAACCGGCATGGTAAGGAATATATTGAGCTTTTTTGATCAGTTTCCGGAGCAGGAAGTGCGGATAAAAATGGAAGTGGAAGTTTTTTAAAATAGGTATAGCAGAAGGGGTGCCTGAATACGGCCATGTATTGAGGACACCCCTCCCGCCCCATCTTAAGCTTGCAGCTTGCAACCATAAGGTTTCAGTAGGCAATTCTCATAAGACTGCTACGTAAATCGTCCTGATATGATTCATTGATATTGCCGGTAATATAAGCATTAACCTGCTGGCCGGTTTTTAATGGACCGCTGCCGGCCGGGACATCTATTAAAACATTGCAGGCAACCAGGGATTTTAACACCCCATTCCCCTGTCCGCCGGTGAGGCGGACAAAATCCATACCATTCCGGCGGTGCAGCTGCGCCCGCAGGAATCTTCTCTCGGGGCTGGGCTTGTCAAAGCGGTCCAGGAAAATCGCTTTGATTTTCCTGGGCAATAGCTGGTCTTGCCCCATCATTTTTTTGAGTACGGGTACTGCTACAAGATCGAAGCTTACCATTGCGGCTGCGGGGTTGCCCGATAAGCCGATTATAATTTTATTATCTTTGCGCGCCGCTATCAGCGGAGAACCGGGTTTCATCCTTATTTTCCAAAAGATTATTTCCGTTCCCAATTCCAACAGGGCATTGCGTACCACATCATAGTCCCCCACTGATACCCCGCCGGTACTTATGACAATATCAGCCGTGTCTAATCCCTGTTGCAGGCAGCCAGCCACCGCTTCAGCCTTATCAGACACATTCCCCAGGACTGCAGGCAGCACACCCAATTCCCGGCAGCGGGCTGCCAGAGTGTACAGGCTGCTGTTATAAATCTTGCCCCGAGTCAGGGGTTCAAATGGTAGTATAAGCTCATCTCCGGTAGATACAATAGCTGCTCTGATGGGGAAAAACACCGGTATTTCAGATAAACCCAGACTGGCCAGCAATCCGGCCAGAGCGGGATTAACAAGGCTGCCCCGGACAGACACCAGTTCTCCCTGAGTGATGTCGTCCCCAACCAGGATAATATTATCACCGGCTTTCAGGGGCTGGTAAACCTCTATGCCATGCTTGCCTTCTTTTACGTCCTCGTATTTTATCACTACATCTGCTCCGGCAGGCAAAGGCGCACCAGTCATAACCTTGATGGCTGTCCCGGGAATAACCTCCTGTTCAGGCATAAAACCAGCCCGTACCACTTCCCGCACTTTTAATCGGACAGGATTGGAGGGACTAGCTTTTTTAGTATCACTGGCCCGCAAGGCATATCCATCCAGGGGCGATTTATTGAAAGGAGGAATATTGGCACCCGCCCTTATATCACGGCTGATAACCCGTCCCCATGCTTCCGTCAGCGGCACCATAGCTTCTCCCAGCGGTCGGGCCTGATTCAATAGAACTTCCTGGGCTTCTTCCAACAGCAGGTTTTCTCTCACCCTATTCACCTCCTCATGCACGGGTTTCATAAAACGATGTTCAGCTAAAAAAGGAGCTGTCCGTTTCTGCTGCTATAGTTTCAGCCAGCAGTTTACTTATATATATATACCAGGCATGGCGGCTGGCTTTCCGCACCGCTTCAGCGAAGGCCCCGGCCCATTGTCCCAGGTGCTGATCCATGAATTGCCGCTTCTGCTGCAGAAAATCCTGTCCGTCAGCACTATGGGCGGCCATTGCTTCCAGGTAGGCCAGGAACCATGTTTCGGCCGCAATATGGTCGGGCATATCATGGAATCCCTGAGCCAACTGCAATCCCGCCTCCCGATATAGTTTGCTCACGGCAGCTGCCGGCGGGCCCATAACCAGCCCTTGCTGCATTTTAATATCATGCTCGCGGTACACCGATTCATAGGGAGGAACTTCCACATGGCCGGGACCGACGAATAAGCGGCAGTATTCCACTTCCAGCTCTTCCAAATTTACTGGAAACGGCGCGGTTTGGCCGAATTCTTTATCATATTGGCCCTGCTCAATGGCATTGACCAATTCGGGATGCGGATATGACAAAGCCAGGGCTAATAATTCATAGCGATTCTGATTGGACATTACTCACCCTCCTTCGCTTAGAAAAGCGGCCCCTTCACTGCAGCCATAAAATGCATGATTTTAGCACTTACCTCACCTATCAGCACACAGGCCAGAGCAATTGAAAAGGCTGACGCCGCCAGTTCCGGTTTGGTTTTAAAGCTTTTGCCCAGAAGGTAGACCGGAACCAATAAGCCGATCACCACTCTGATCAAGGTGATCAGGGTCAGAGATGGAACCGTTACCCCCTGGGCCGCCAGTGCGGACAAGGTCATCCTGACCTGGACATCGTAGGCGATATTGACGATCAGACTTACCAGCAGGACTAAGAATATACCGGTGATGACAGGTTTTATAATATTGCCGGGCAGTTCTTTGCCGGTCAGCACCAGGAATAAGAATCCGCCCAGCAACAGCCCGGAAAAAATGTCTATCAATACTACCATGGTCGTGTTCCAGGTTGGAATGGCCTGTACCGAAGCGTAGATCATGCCCATGCAGATAAAAGTACCCAGACCGGCCAGTACGGCCAGGTAAAGCAAGGGATCCAGTCTTTTGACGGCTTCAACTCCGGACCTCTTGATTAAAAGGAAATAAAGCACGGTGCAGCCGGTAAATGCGCCGGCGAATAATCCCTCCCGGGAGAGCCAGGACGCGGGATTGGCCAGCAGATTCATAAATCTCTCCGTATGGCCCAGGTGGAGGATGGCAAAGATAACCCCCAGAACTGCCAGTACGGCCGCGGTTAAAAGTATACGGGACCAGACCTGATGGTTATAATCCCGGTCTATAAATCTTCCTGCCGCAAACCACATCACCAATCCGATAGAGGTACCTAAAAGAAGGTAACTGGTTGCCAGGCTGTATGGTATATGCATTGTCATCCCTCCTTAAAATAGATATTGGGTGGTCGGGCTGGTGCCCTGTTCCGGTAACAAAACCTTGCTGCTGCGTTGGTTGACCATTTTTGCCACTTCGGAATCAGGGTCGTTCAAGTCCCCGAACTTAATGGCGCGGGACGGGCAGCAGAGTACGCACATAGGCTCTTCGCCCTGGTCCAAACGCTGCGCGCACATGTTGCATTTATCACTGACCCCGGCCTCAGGATCAAACTGGGGAACATTGTAAGGGCACACCCAAACACAGTACTGACAGCCAATGCATCTGCTTTTATCCAAATCGACAATCCCATCTTCTCTTTTATGCATCGCCCCCGAAGGACAGGCCTTGATGCAGGGAGCATTATCGCAATGCTGGCAAGGGACCGGGGTCCAATACATTTTTAAGTTGGGATAAACCCCGATGGGCTTATCGAAGTGCAGGTTGCCCTGGGGGTTGAACACCCGCATACGGGCCAAACCCAGGGGCACATTGTTTTCCATTTTGCAGGCCACCGTACAGGTGCGGCAGCCGACGCATCTTTTGGTATCTATGATCAGAGCATATTTTTTACTCATTTGCTATTCCCCCCTCTTCAAATCTTTTCTACTTCAACCAGGTTGTCGTAGGGAGCATAATTGCTTTCAAATACGGCATCGTGTACCGGATTCAACTCCATATGGGTCAGAGAAGGAAGGTGTCCCTCCTTAAACTGTTTCATCCAGTAGCCTTCATAGATATTGACACACCCGGGCTTGATCCCTTCCATGACCCGGGCTTTAAGCACCACATGGCCGCGGTCATTAGAGACTTTCACCATATCGCCGTCCTTTATGCCCCGCTGACCGGCATCCTCCTTGCTGATATCGACCCGCGGCTCCGGATTGACTTCTTTGATCCAGGGCAGGGTGGCATGCTGGGAATGAACGGTAAAAACACTATGAACATTCATAAAGGTAAGGGGATATTTTTTAGCCTTGGGTTTGCGGTTGCTCTCCAGTGGTTCCACGTAAACCGGCAGAGACTCGCCCAAATCGTGCAGATAGTCCAGGTAAATTTCCAGCTTGCCGGAGGGGGTAAAGTATTTCTGGTCGGCAAATGGTATGAAGTCATCCGAGTACAGCGCCCGGGTCACGCCAGTCTCCCACAGCTCTTTTTTATTGATATCACGCAGACGGTCTTCCAGGAAATTGTCGATAACTTCGTTGATACTGTCCTCCACCGTGCCCCAATACTTGCCGTATCCCATGCGTTCCGATATTTCAGCATAAATGGTATGGTCCTGTTTAGCTTCCCACATAGGTTTGATGCACTGTTTGCGCAGCTGGAAGTAATAATTGGACCAGGCGGCTACCAGTTCTCCTTCCTGTTCATACCAGGAGCAGGCCGGAAGGACTACATCGGCATAGGTGGTGGCATCGTTCATAAGCTGTTCATTTACTACAATCAGTTCCAGACGGGGAGCAATTTCTTTGATAAACAGGTTATAATTAGGCATCTGGGTTCCGTAATTATAATGGTTGAACCAGATTCCTCTGATCGGATAGGGCTTATCCTGGGGAAGGTCTTCAAACATATGGCTGCCAACCACATTCTTCTCCTGATAGCCCTCATCCAGGCGAGGATTCAACCAGCAGGGCGGAGCGGCGGCAATAGTTTTAAACAGGGTTCCGCCCGCCCAGGATACTCCCCCGCCTTTTTTACCGTGGTTTCCGCACATGGCCCCAAGCAAGATGGCATTCCTGAATCCCTGATGGCCCTGCCAGTAACGGTTGGAGCCCTGGCTGATACGGATAGCGGCGGGATGGGTGGCAGCATATTCCACCGCCAGTTTGGTTATTACCTCAGCCGGCACCTCACATACTTCACTGGCCTTTTCCACCGGCCATTGCCTGATGTAATCCGCAATCAGATCCCAGGCCGTGCAGCATTCAACTTTACTGCCATCGGCCAGGGATACGGTTATCTTGCCTGAAAGGGCTGCTCCGGCGTCGCTCCGCATCCGGACAGCGCCGGTGAGAGCGTCGATTACCATAAATTCATCACTGCTGCCGCCGCTGATATCCTTGGCTTTGATGAAGCGGCCGTTATCAGTGCGCACCAGAAAAGTCCCGTTGGTGTTTTGAGCCAGGAACTGCCGGTCATGCAGGTTCTTGCTCAGAATTACGTTGGCCATGCCCAGCATCATAGCAGCATCAGTACCGGGGCGCAATGCTATCCATTGATCCGCCTTGGAGGCGGTGTTGGAAAAACGAGGATCGACAACAATAAGTTTCATGCCGTTTTCCATAGCATCCCAGATAAAGCGGGTGTCGTTCAATGAGGTCTCGGCATAGTTGCAGGCAAAGAAAATATTAAGCTTGCAATTCATCAAGTCAGGCCAGGGGTGACCATCCTGCAGCATGCCGGTGGCCGGGAAAAATCCGATATTGGAGGCCAGGTCGCCCATAATGCCTAAATTGGTGAGTATGGTGCCTTTCATAACATTGGCTATCCGATGAGAAATCAGCTGGCCAAAAATACCGTAGTCTCCGGTCATGCTCATCCAGGCCATGGCTCCATCGCCGTATTGGGCCTGCATACTTTTAATCTTGTCCGCAATATAGTCGTAGGCTTCATCCCAGGAAACCCGCTTCCATTTGCCTTCGCCCCGCTTCCCTACCCGCATCATGGGATACTTGACCCGATCGGGAGAGTAGGTCCGCTGCATGGCACTGGAAATACCTTTAAGGCATATCCGCTTGTACCTGTTGTCAGGAAAATCGGCCGGCTCAACCTTAATTATTCTATTATCCTTAACGTGAACTAAATGTCCGCAACTGTTGACACAGTTGGGAGCGCAGACAGTACGAACCAGTTTGACGCCTTCCTGAGCAGCGGCGGCATCAGCCGCAGCCGGTTCAAAAACGCCGGTAAAGTGGCTGGCTCCGTAGGTCAAGGCTGCAGCGGCGGCTGAGGCCTTGACAAAATTCCTTCTGGTCAGTTTTACCTGGTATTTCCCCACTTGAGAACACCTCCTGCAATTTATTAAGGGATTTCCGGCCAGATAAGCTTAGGCTTGTATCGGCCGGTTCTGCATCCCGGGCAGATGTTGGAGCTTTGACTGTTATCAGCCAGGTAACTCTGATGGCACGATGGGCAGATTTTCCTCTCCCCCTGGATCAGGGGGATTCTACGGGCAGGGCCATCGTTGGCTATGGTCCAGTCTACTTTTATAGCCTGGGCGGGACAGGTGGCGGCACATAAACCGCACATGTTGCATGCAGTCGGGTCGACCGTAAGGCTTAGACCGGCATCTGATTTCTCCATTTTCATGGCTCCCGACGGACACAGGATGGCACAGCTTCCGCAAAAAGTACAGCCGGTTTCAATTTCCGGATGGCGTAAATATCCTGGCTCCATCAGTTCTGCTTTTTCAGCCGTCAAATGAGATATTACATAGCGGAATAACTTTCGGCGCAGGGCCAGACTCTGTGAAAATCTGGAATGTGACTGTTCCGGCGGCTGCTTTAATAATAGCTCCCCCATTGCCTGACGGGCTTCGCCGCCTAATGCGCGCAGTATTCCTCGGCGGCTGTAATCCACGGATGATTTGGTTGCCGGAGTGCTTTCCGGCGGGTTCCCATAAACCTGAAAACAATCAGTAGCGCCAGGATAAATACGTTCCAGTTTCTCCAGGGTATCGACCCAGCGGCTCTGTCCGGTTTGGCAGCGACAGTCCCGGCATAGTTCGGGCTGATAAAGAATATTTACCCTTTGGCTCCCTTGATGCAGCAAGTAGAATACCAGTTCCGGGGTCAATTCACCCAGGCAGTTCAAACGCACCGCATCTTTAAGCAAGGCCGCCCGGTGGCAGGTCAACCATATATAAGGACGCCGTTCGCCACTGACATTAATAACCTGGTCAAAACCGTCCCACAACTGATCCATAACTCCGGTGGGACAAGCTACGGCACAGAGACCGCAGGAAATACACTCCGATATCTGTATCTCTTGGCCGTTCTGCTTTATACCTTGTACGGGACAGATAGCTTCACAGGCCCGGCATAAGCTTCTACCGCTGCGAATATTGAGACAGAGGTGATTGCTGACCTTAAAATTTACCTGCTCTGCCGAGTCCGCCCCCTGGAAAAGCTGCAGCATTCTGCCCAGCATATTTTCACCTCCTTTGATTAAATCTGATGACTGCTACAATTTCATTCTAAGCATAAATCACTATGATTTCGACAGAAAAATGCAATATGTAAACATGTTTACCACCAAATGTAAACTGAATTGACATTTGTAAAAAAAGAAGCAGGGAAATGTAAAAATTCATCTCCCTGCCTGTGATATGCTGATGCGGTTATAGATCGAAGTGAATATCGGCAGTCATTCGTTTATAATAGCCCAGGTGGATTTCCATGGCTTCTTCCGCTTTTTTCACCTTCTGCTGGACGATAGCCTGATAAATATCCATTAAGCTCTGATTCAGTTCCTTACGGAGAGATTCGGGCGCAGGGCTGGTCATGGCGTACAGTTCCTGGACCATGGTAGTGGCCTTAACGGTAATGATCAGCATCGGATTATGGGTGGCCTCGGCTACCCGGCGGTGAAACTCAATATCCTGGCTGTGATACTCGTAGTCGCTCAGATATTCCCCGGTAGGCAGAGCGGCGGCAATGGCCTGGATATCCTCGGGGGTACGGCGTAATGCCGCCAAACCGCTTCCCTTCACCTCAATCATGGAACGTATTTCCAGAAGATGCGAGCTGTTGATCTGATTACTGTTCAAAGAAAGGGAGAGATAGCGTCCCAGATAGATCGCTACCTGATTGAGGTCTTTATTGCATACATACCATCCGCCGTGAGCCCCCTTTTTTGCCTCCAGGATATGTTCATTCTCCAGAGTCATAAGGGCATTGCGTACAGTGGGCCGACTTACTCCATATTCTTCCGCCAGGGTTGCTTCCGAAGGGAGCTTGGAGCCCAGCTTTAATTCCCCTCTCAATATGGAGTCGAGCAGGTCTTGAACAATTTGGCTACTGACATTGCGTATTTCCGAGGCCTTTTTATTCATTGCCATCCCTCCCGTTCAGTCTACAGCATTTCCAGCGCATAGAGCTTGGCCGCTGTTTCCTTACTTATATAACCGGCTTTCAGGTCGTGTTCTACCTGTTTCAGGCTGCGTTTGGCAGGAGGCCCGTACCCTCCTCCTCCGCCGGCCAATTGGTGAAGAATCGTCCCCTGCGGTAAAGGCCCCACCAAGTCTTTGCTGCCCGGTTTGATGATTTCACCGGACGGCAAGGTAAGACTGAGCATATTGGTACTGCCCTGACCGCCGCCGGCCAGCCCGAAAGCAGCAGCTTCTTTCTTTAAACCGTCGCCGAATATATTAGCGTATATATTGTCTTCGGTAATTTCCACCATGGTTTCGACTCCTAATCCTCCGCGGTATTGACCTGCTCCGGCGGAGTCCCGGGCCAGTTCAAAGCGGTGAAAAATAACCGGATTTTCCATTTCAAATAATTCCGGGTCCTGAGCGGTAATGCCGCCGCCGCCGCCAATCAAACCCAAATGGGACCACCCGTCATGACCCCAGGCGGCGCCGCTGCCCCCTTTGCAAGCATTGATCAGCATATCGGCAAAATAGCGCTTGCGTCTGGCATCATACCCGGACAGCATTACACATAAAAGCGGGTTCCAGCCGGCCGTAACCTGTTCAGGTACAGCCTGAAACAGTGCTTTCATCACCACCGCCCCGATCTGGTCGGTCAAATGATTGCCGAAACCGGTGGCCGCAGGAAACTCCGGGTTCAGTATACTTCCCCGGGGAACCGTGAAACTTAATGCTCTCATCATACCCTGATTTTTGGGAAAAATATCTTTAAGACACATCAGTAAGGCCAGCAACGAGCCGGAAAGGGTTACCGCATAGGGAGCATTTACGTAACCCGGAGTTTGTTCGGTAGTGCCGGTATAATCAAAGTGGATGGAATCATGCCCCACCACCAGCTTAAGGTTGATATCCATAACCCGCTCGGGATCAACCCCGTCGTCAAAAACCGGATACGATGCAGTATATTCACCGGCAGGAATAGCAGCGATTTTTTCCTTGAGGGAGATTTCAGAAGAATCAAACAGATAGTTCAGATTAGTCTGAAACGTATTTATCCCCAACCCTGCTATCAATTGCTCCAACTCCCGGCCGGCAAGCTGGCAGGCTCCTACCATGGGCTGGATATCCTCTTTGACGATAGGCAGGCGGATGTTGGCAAAGATCAAATCCCAAATATCACGGCGCAGCCGACCTTGCTCATAAATTTTAACCGGGGTTATGCGCAAGGCTTCCTGCCATATTTCCCTGGCTCCAGGATTATACCCGCCCGGTACGGCTCCGCCCACGTCGGCCTGGTGAGCGTTAATGGCAGCAAAGCAGATGAGTTTGTCTTCCCAGAAAATCGGTTTTACGATTTTCACATCAGAAGCCTGATTGCCTCCGGTAAAGGGGTCATTATGCATGATCACATCACCGGGATGGAGGTCGTCGCAATAATATTGGGCAATGGCTTTAATGGAGGAAGGGACCGTATAAGCCATTATGGGGATAAACTCACTTTGCTCCCAAATTCCTCCATCCACACCGTAGATACCGGTACAGAAATCGCGAGCTTCACTGAGGTTGAGCGAACGGCAGCTAAACATCATGGCCATGGCCATCTGGCGGGTAATGGATTTCAGTTTTTTTTGCATCAAGGCGGCAGCAATAGGATCCATAACGGTCTTATCCCTCCAATTCCCTTTAAATTTAACCTAAAGAAAGCTTACAGCTGTTTCATGACAAAACAGTTGCCTTCGCAGAACAGGGCAAAGCCGGACGGTACCACAATAGTGGAATGACGTTGTTCCACCAGGACCGGTCCCACCAGATTTGAGCCTAAGGACATATCGTCGCCATCGTAGACCGGTATCTCCATAAAAGCCCCGATTTCCTCCAGGCAGGCCCGGCGGCTTCCTTTAAGCACAGGCCTGCTGCCATTATCGGTTATGCATTCCATGCATGGCGCCGGGCGCGATTCACCCTGCGCCACTATTGATAATCCGATTATCTCTATCACGGTATCATGATCGGAAAGGTCATATCCATACAGGTTGTGGTGCTGGTTGTGAAAAAGTCTGCCCAGGACACTGCTGTCCAGGCTGTCAAATTCGGTTATTTCCACCGCAATTTCGTGGTGTTGCCCATAATAGCGCATAAAAACTATTTTATGGGTCAGAGTCAATCCCTTGATATTCTTAGCCTGGCTTTGGGCTTGGGACCACAAATTTTCATAAATATTCTGCATCTCCTGCCACTGCATATCAGCAACAAGGCAATAACAATGGCGGTAATAGTCCCGCCGATAATTGCAGCAGAGCATTCCCACCGCACACATGACCGAAGATTCACGTGATATCAGCAATTGGCTGATACCAAGTTCACGGGCGACATAGGCAGCATGCAGAGCACCTGCTCCTCCTCCCACCACCAAGGTCATTTTCCGGGGGTCCAGCCCTTTTTCCAGGGTTATTTCCTTAATACCGGAAGCCATTTCGGTATTAACCATTTTATATATGCCCAGGGCAGCAGTATCTATGTCGGTATGCAGCGGCAGGGCTACATTTTCGTATAGGGCCTGCCTAGCTGCCGCGGGATCAAGCCGCAATCTCCTTCCCAGAAAGTAATCAGGGTTAATCAAGCCCAGAATTAAATCAGCATCGGTACAGGTAGCATCCTTTCCTCCCAGTCCATAACAAGCCGGACCTGGTTTGGCCCCGGCGCTTTCCGGGCCTACATGAAGAAGGCCGCCGCTGTCAACCCGGGCGATACTTCCCCCACCCGCACCGATAGTGTGGATATCAATCACGGGCAAGCCGTAAAATAATCCGGCTACCACGCTGCTGTCAGTCATGCCGGGGTTTCCGCCCCGGAGCAGGGACACGTCGAAACTGGTCCCCCCCATGTCCATTATAATAGCATCGGCCCCTCCAAGCTTCTGTCCCAGGCATTTCACCATGGCCGGGCCTGCTGCCGGTCCTGACAGCAGGCTCATTACCGGAAGCTGCAGGGCCTTCTCCACTGTAACCGTGCCGCCATTGGATTGCATAATAAGCAGAGTACCCTTAAAACCTGACGACTGCAATTTTTCCTGCAGCCCCTGTAAATAACGTTCCAGAATGGGTGCTACATAGGCATCAAGTACGGTGGTACTGACCCGGTGGTACATATGAACCCGGGGCAAAACCTGATGGCTCAGGCTGATATGCACTTGGGGCAGTTCCGCGCGCAGCATCTTAGCCACCTGGATCTCGTGCAGCGGGTTGACATAACTGTGGGCCAATACTACCGCTACTGATTCCACCTCGGTCCGGGTCAGCAAATGCAGCTGCTGCCGCAAAAAGTCTTGATCCAGCGGTTTAAGCACCTTTCCCTGATAATCAATCCGTTCCCTGACCGGGAGGCGGGACCATCTTTCTATCAAAGGCGGCGGCGCTTCCAGGTGATTGTTGTATAAATCGTCTCTGACTCCCTGACGCATTTCCAGCAGGTCAATCAAACCTTCGGTAGTCAACAGGGCAGTCTCCGAACCGCTTCTGGTCAAAACGGCATTGGTGGCAACCGTTGTGCCATGCACGATAAGGCTGACCAGAGCCAATAATTGCTCCAAGTCCCGGCCGATATAGTCCGCCATGTCCGCCAGGCCGGCGATAATACCGTAGTCAGGCGCGTCGGGCCGAGCCAGGCTTTTATAGCTGGTATGCTCACCGGCATCGTTTACCAGCAGATAATCAATAAATGTACCACCGGCATCAATCCCTAACAGGTAATCCAAAATGTCAACCGCCTTTTAATAAAACTTTAATTAATTTAACAATCAAGGTAAAGATAATTACTTTATTACATTATAACTCAAGTATGGATAATTACTCTTGAAGCTGTCAAACGGACTGATGACAGATAAGGGATGAATCCAAAAGCCAACCCCCAGCGCATATTATTGTTATAATAGAAGAGTGATGCAGGGACGCAGGCTCTGCCCTTATTTAATTGTGCTTGCGGAGGTAATTATGAGTCTTATTCGGATTAACGGCAATAGCGGTTATATCCCCGGTTCTACCAATAGCGGGGTTTTTCTGTTCAAAGACAAATATGCGCTGGTAATCGACAGTGGCGACAGCAACCAGGATGCCCGTAAAATCCAGGAAAGCCTGGAGGCTGAAAGCTTTAAAATAAAATATGTGATCAATACCCACTCCCATATAGACCATTGCGGTGGGAATATCTATTTTAAAGAGAAGTTACCGGGAAGCATTTTTTTTGCTTCCCGAAGCGCACGGCTGTTCATCGCCAATGCTTTTTTATTTCCCCTTTATATCTATGGGGGTAACCCGCCGGAACAGTTAAGCCATGGTTTGGTAAGAAGTAAAAGCATAACCCCGGATAATACCCTCACCGAGGGCATAGCCAGGATAAACGAGGAAAAATTCGAAGTGTTCAATCTCAACGGTCATGCTGCGGGACAGGTGGGAATCGGCACCCGGGATCGGGTTGTCTATCTGGGGGATGCCCTGTTCAGCCGGGAAAATATTGATAAATATTCATTTCCTTTTTTATTCGATATTGAAGAACAGTATAAAACCCTGGATAAAATCCCGGAATTGGATTATGATCATTTCGTCCTGGGACATGGCGAACAGGTTTACAAAAAAGAGGAAATCGAAAATCTGGTCAGGTTTAACCGCAGCAACCTGGACGATTACCTCAATATTTCCCTGGAGTTGCTGGAACAACCCCACAGCCGCGAGGAATTGCTGGAAGAAATTGTTATATTAAAAGAGCTGGGGCCGGATATCAAGGAATACTTTTTCTTATCTTCTACCATGGCAGCTATGCTCAGCTTTCTTATCTCCAAAAATCAGGTGGAATATCAATTGGAAAGCGGCCGTCTCTTCTATTATCGAAAAATGTGACCATAGCACAAAAATATCTTGTCATAGACGTATACTTTTTGATAAATTAAATATTAATAAACTAATACCTAGGTCAGGCTTTGGGCCGGGCCCTCCGGGGCAGCGGAATTACCGTGGGACTATTATGAAAGTAACAGTCTAACGGTATTTTTTTAGCTTCACGGTTTACAGTTACAGGGAGTGTTGGTATGGATCGCCGGACTATTTCCTTTTCCAACTTCATGATCAGCAAGACTCTTAAAGAAGTGCCTGTCCAGGGCAGCATTGATAATCCTGCCCACCGTAAGAAGATAGCTTATCTGGAAGCGTGGTTCAGTATAATCGGTAATTTACTGCTAGCAGCCATTAAAGGTATGCTGGGGGTGATGGTTAATAGTATTTCCCTTATTGCCGATGCTGTACACACGGCTTCCGACGTTTTAACTTCTATCGTAGTTATCGCCGGTTTTAAACTGGCAGCGCTTCCGGCAGATAGCGAACATCCCCACGGCCATGGCCGGATTGAATTTATCGCTACATTAATTATTTCTCTTCTGCTGGCTGCCATAGGGGTAAAATTCGGGCTGGATTCGTATAAGCGCTTAATTGATAACACTCCGGTGGCAGGCAGCTATTTTGTAGTTATCGTCATGCTGCTGGCCGGCCTGTTTAAGGAACTGATGTCCCGCTTTTCCATTGATTTGGGGAACAGAATCTCATCTTCCACCCTGATTGCTGATGCCTGGCACCACCGTACCGATGCTATAGCGTCAATCCTGGTAGCAGTGGCCATACTGGCATCCAAATTCGGATACTACCGGGTAGACGCCATACTGGGTTTTTGCGTATCCGGCCTTATTATTGGAACCGGGATTGAAATTTTCAGGGACTCCTGCTCAAAACTGATTGGTGAGACTGATCCCGGACAGGTACAGGAGATTAACCGTTTAGCTCTTGCCATACCCGGTGTTATCGCTACCCATGATGTAAGTGTGCATGATTACGGAGCCAACAAGGTAGTGATTGTTCATATCGAAGTAGATCAGGAGCTTCCCCTGGTAAAGGCACATGACATTGCCGAACAGGTACAGGAAAACATTAATCAGAAGCTCTATGCCTCATCCACAACAGTACATGTTGATTGCGCGGAAAGGAGTCTTGAGTCAAAACATGACAGCAAAAATATTGGTTGATGCCGACGCTTGCCCCAGATCGGTTCTGCAGATTTGTTTTAAAATAGGCTCTGAATACAATACCCCGGTGTGGACGGTAGCCAGTTTTAATCATAATATTGAGTCCGATTACCATGTAGTAGTCGGCAATGCTTCCCAGGAAGCCGACCTTAAAATCATGAATTTAACCGGTTCGGGGGATATTGTCATAACCCAGGACTGGGGACTGGCAGCCATGGTACTGGGGAAAGGGGCTCAGGCTCTGAACCCGGCAGGGCGGATATATAAGCCCGACGCCATGGATTTCCTGTTGGAAGAAAGGGAAGTTAAAGCCAAATTGCGGCGAGCGGGCGGGAGAACCAGGGGCCCGAAAAAACGTACCGCCGAAGATGACAGACGTTTCGAATGCAGTTTAAAGACTTTTTTTGCTCCAACTCCATAGCTGAATCCCGGGTTCTCCTGATAGTTTTATCCAGTTACCAGCGTATGAATGGAAAATGGATTTTAAAACATTGAAAGGAGAGCAAATAAGATATGTGTTGGAGAATTAAACAATTTTGGACTACCCTCGTGTTGATAACATTTTTCACTACTTTTCTGCCCCATCCCCTGCTGGCAGAGGACCCTGCCGTCAGTCTGGAACAAGCTATCCAGACTGCTAAAGAGCTCTTTTCCGTTCCTCCATCCTATAGCGACTTCCACTCCCAATTCAGCAGCAATATACAAAGCAAATCCTGGGTATTGCGCTGGCAGGCCCCTGAACCTGAGACGGGCAGCCTGGAGGTAGCAATTGATGCCGGCAGCGGCGAATGTATCAGCATGAATCTTTGGCGGCCGAAGAATCCGGCCGGCGCCACCGGCCCAGCTTTGTCAGAAGCTGAAGCCTACCGGCTCGCCGACGTTCAGTTGAAACGTTTGCTGCCCTCCAAGGCTGCAGCACTGCGTTTGCTGAAAGAGCCTGAGCTCATCTATTTAGATGGATATGACCAGCGCAATTACAATTTTGTCTGGGAACGTTATGAAAACGGTATCCCCGTTCTCGGCGACGGCGCCCGGATGGAAATCGACAGCCAAAGCCGGGAGGTAATAAGCTATAATCTGGATTGGCTGGAGGTTCCTCCGGGAGGAATTGATAAAGCCATATCCTCCGAGCAGGCATTAAAGGTTTTTCAAAATGAAAAGATGCTGCAACTGCAATATACAGCGCCTCAAGGAGCCAGAACCTATGGCACCAAAAGCCAGAATAAACCGCGCCTGGTATATACTATCGCCCATCCCTCCAACGGCACCATCAATGCTGTCACCGGAGAACCCCTGCTGCTAAAAAACGGGCAGTGGGAGGAAAGCAGAGGACGTAACGAAAGCATGAAAAGCATGGACTCTGCAGCAGGTGGGGCGCCCGCTTCTGCCCCCCGGCTAAGCCCGGAGGAGATAAAAGAACTGGAGAAAAACAGCCGCTTTATCGGACAGGATGAAGCGATTGCCCGGGTCAAAAAATGGCTGACTATTCCTGCAGATGCAGTACTCAACAATGCCAGTCTGGAACGGGATTGGCAGAACCAGGAACGCAGGGTATGGAACCTGAATTGGAATACGCCCGCAACCGGCAAGGGAGAGGTAAGGGAATACAGGCTCTGGGCCCGGGTAGATGCCTTAAACGGCAGAATATATGCCTTCAATCAATACAATGATGAACAGACAACTTCAGGAATAACCAAAGAAGCAGCTCTTGCCATTACCGACAGCTTTATCAAGCAGATAGAACCTGAACTGGCAGGCCAGATAAAGCTTAATGAACAAACCAAATCACGTCTCCCGCTTCTGCCGGTAGAAAAAGAAAGTCAATCCCAGTGGGACTTCAGCTATATCCGTTTGGTAAACAACGTGCCTTTCCCCCAACAGGGCATCAGCATCACGATATCAGGCCAGGAAAAAAAGGTGATCGGCTATGAGCTCAATTGGTCAGAATATGATTTTCCGCCTGCAGACCGGGCTCTATCAATGGAAGAAGCCAACCGAGTCTATCTCCAGGCCGCTCCCCTCACCCTTTGCTACACCAGGATTTATCACGAAAACAGCAAATCAATGCCAGTCCTGGTTTATAAATCCCTGCCGGCCCCAGGACAAAAAGGATTAGCCATGATAGATGCCATCAGCAAAGAAGCACTGGATGCCGGAGGCGCCCCTCTAACAGACAAACCTGGGCCACGCTTTTTCAGCGATATAAAAGGACATTGGGCGGAAAAGGAAATAACCTTAATCGGGTCCGCCGGTCTTATGGCTGATTACGGTCAGCAGTTCCACCCGGATGAGACCATAAATACGATTTCCTTTCTACGCGCTCTGCTGGGGATTAAGGATGGAATCGGCAGTATCAGCAACGGGAAGGAAGACGCCCGAATAATTAGTATTTGCCAGCAGCGGGGATGGGTCAAGGAGAAAATTGACGCCAATGCTCCTCTTACCCGCGACTACCTGAGCCGGGTGTTGGTTCGCAGTATGGGATTGGAACGGGTGGCTCAAAACTCAGCCCTTTTTGTCAACCCCTACCCGGACGACCGCAGTATCGACCAATCTAATCTGGGATACGCCGCTTTAGTTGACGGTCTGGG
>DHCD01000064.1:381-3588 GCA_002398105.1 Syntrophomonas sp. UBA4911 | reverse complement strand
AACCGTTTTTTTTGCTCGGTAATAGTTTTTGGAGAAAATAGCTATCAGGCCATATACATTATTATTTATCTAAACTGATGCTGGTTATAGAGAAATAATATGGTATCAGCATCTTTTACCCCTGAACTGCCGATATAAAGGCTATTCTTAGATTGGTATCCCTATATATCCCCGCTCATAACGGCTGAAGGCTTGTAGAGTCCGAATTGATGCCTTGTTAGAGTTGATAGTATACGGGTAAACTAAATCAAAATAATCACAGGGGTGGAATTAATGCTAAAAATCAAAAAGAAAATTACAGCAGCATTTCTGGTAATCCTGCTGTCCATATCCACTATACTGCTGGCGCCCGCGAGGACCGAAGCTTATCTGGGAGATAGGATACTCAATTTAGGAATACAGGGCTATGATGTACAACAATTGCAAAAAAACCTGGGTTACCTGGGCTATGCCGTGGGACAAATTGACGGCATCTATGGCCGGGAAACTATGCAGACAGTCAGGGACTTTCAGAAAAATAACGGCCTTGCGGTTGATGGTGTGGTTGGACAGGAAACTGCCAATGCGGTAATTCAACAAGTCAGTCAGCCTCCTTCCCCAAGAGAAACAACCGCTCCTTCCCGGGGGGCTGTACCGTATTCCAACCGGGATATAGAAGATCTGGCCCGTCTGGTTTATGGTGAAGCCAGGGGTGAGTCCTTCACAGGTCAGGTAGCGGTAGCTGCGGTGGTATTGAACCGAGTAGCCTCTAAGCAATTCGGGGAAACGATCAGGGAAGTAATATTTGAACCGGGGGCTTTCACCGCTGTAAACGACGGCCAGTTTTACCTTCAGCCTGACAATTCATCCTATCAGGCCGTTCAAGCCGCTTTGCGCGGCTGGGATCCAACCGAAGAAGCCTTATATTATTGGAATCCGACTACTGCAACCAATAAATGGGTATGGACCCGACCTATAGTAACCAGAATTGGGCAACATGTATTCGCCCGATAAAAATTGGGTTTAGGGGGGAATCCTCCCTAAACCATTTCCAATGAAAATAACCTCGTCTCTTTATCGCCGGCGTTATTCTTTATAACTGCCGGCATTTCTATGAAAAATGAAGTTCCGACATTAGGCTGACTTTCATACCAGACCCGGCCATCATGGATACGGTTAAACACATAGTAAACCATGTAAAGCCCCAAGCCATTCCCGTTTTTAGAACCGTGAACAAAAGGTTTAAATATATTATCCTTAATATCGCTTGGTATGCCTGAGCCGGTATCACTTATCGTTATCAGCACCTTATCTTCAATCATATTTATTTCAATATCAACTCTTCCCCCGTCGGGCATAGCTTGTTCAGCATTTTTCAAAAGATTATGGATGGCCCGTTTAAACAGTTCAATGTGTAAATTGACTTTAGCTTGACTCTTTATGGAACATTCCAGGCTGATTCTGGATAAGTTTGTCAGTGGTTTTATATCGGTCAGAATGGATTGGATGATATCCCCCGGATATACTTCCTGATAATGTTCCCGCCCCAGAATACCAACCAGATTATTAAGCATAGACAGCAAACCGTCCACTTCTGAGACTATCTGCTGAAAATAATTGCGTTGATCCTGATCGGAGCTCATTTCGCCCAGTTGAGCAAATCCCCGAATTATAGTCAAAGGGTTTTTCAAATCGTGAATAGTAGTTGACAGAAGGCTGCCGGTAATCAGTAATTTATCTACCTGCTGCAATTTAGCGGTCAAGGCTGAAGAATTAATATAATTTTTTTCGATTGCCTCGGCGCAGAACAGAAACATAGGGATCAGACCCGGAGAAGCATCTTTATTATTGACTATTAAATCAATGGCTCCGATTACTTCGTTTTTGCTATCCCGGATTGGCACGCCCATGGAGGTAAAACTGCGGTAAATATGCCCAAAATGGTCTGATCCACAAATTAAAACCGGTTCGGATACGAACAGAACTGTACCGATACCATTATTACCTATATATTTTTCCGACCAATTAACCCCGGTACAAAAACCGGAATTACTCCCGCCAAAATCATCAGGATTACCCGCAATCTTAATCACCCATCCTTCTCTGTCACCCAGAGTTATAACGTGCGGTATCTCCCTTAAACTTAGAGATAGATTGTCTAAAAAGCTATTAGCAGCCAACAACAGTTCATTAGCATCTTCTATTCGGAGTTGCAAATCATCAGGTGACAAAAAAGTAAAAAGCGGATTTTTAGGGTTAGTACCCAGTTTATAACACCGATTCCAGGCATCAACAATGGTTTCCCTGATCAATGGATATTTAACTTTTGAGCAGAACTCTTCTCAATTTTGAATACCGGGTTCCATCAGCAATTCACCTCACCTTAAGATAATAAGGATATAAATCCGAATACTGGTGACGTAATGAAATATAGGTCATGGGATAAGCGCCGGGCAATTATTATATCTTACACCTCCATTCCTTAATAAATTATTATTATTATATTAACATATTATACATATCTGATTATTATTAAACATTTTATAATTTTAATAACAATATAACAGTAAAATGTAATAATATCCACTAGCGTCCAAAAATTTCCTGACTTTGCTGGGGCGATAAATACAGTCGGGAATACAGCAATAGGTCAATCCTTCCTATTTTTCCAGCTTTGTCCGTAACCTTTATTCTAAACACACCTACTGGTAGCAGATGAGAAGCTGCTGGCATAAACTTCCTATATAAGTCTGAAAATAATGAGGAGGTCTAATAATGGCTAATATAACCCTGCAAATTGAGCTAAATGCCTCTTTGGCAGTGGCTCCCGGAGCAAATGTCATCTTTGATTCAATAATTAGTTCAACAGGTAATATCAGCTATGATAACGTCACCGGCATCATCACCCTGCAGGAAGCGGGCAGATATGAGCTTGACTGGTGGGTGGCGACACAGTCAACTTCTCCTGTTGGAGCCGTTCTCACCTTGATTTCATCTCAAGGGGATTCTATAATAGGCAATTCTCCGATCAAAACGGGAGAAGTGGTTGGGATAGGAATCATTGAGGTTATTACAGCGCCTGTGACGGTGGAACTGCGGAACGATAGCAGCGCAACAATTTTCTGTTCTCCCGTTGTTCCGGTTAAAGCCTCTCTGGCTGTAATAGGGTCTGATAATATGGGCATAACCGGACCCACCGGACCCACCGGCGATACCGGGCCTATTGGA
>DHCD01000064.1:190-311 GCA_002398105.1 Syntrophomonas sp. UBA4911 | reverse complement strand
TAGCAGCGCAACAATTTTCTGTTCACCCGCTGTTCCGGTGAAAGCCTCTCTGGCTGTAATCGGGGATGATAATATGGGCATGACCGGACCCACCGGACCTACCGGACCGATTGGGCCCACC
>DHCD01000064.1:0-130 GCA_002398105.1 Syntrophomonas sp. UBA4911 | reverse complement strand
CGATACCGGGCCTATTGGACCCACTGGCGACACCGGGCCTATTGGACCCACCGGCGATACCGGACCTATTGGACCCACCGGCGATACCGGACCTATTGGACCCACTGGCGACACCGGGCTTATCGGACCT
>DHCD01000020.1:22762-36256 GCA_002398105.1 Syntrophomonas sp. UBA4911 | reverse complement strand
ACTCATCAGATGCTCTACCTGGGTACAATTAGCGCCTTCGTTAAAAGCATAGCCCCCAATCTGTCCCCTCCGGCCTACTATAAAGACACTGCATTCCAGGTTTTGCGCCAGAACATCAGCAATTTCATAAAAATCGACCGGATTGCCTCCTATTTTTTGCAGTATCTTGTTGATTGACCTTGACCTTTCCAGTAATGATTTCTGCACCTTTTTGACCTCCTAAAGGATATATCTGCTAAGATCGTCATCATCTACGATCTTCTTCAGTCGGTCCGCTACATAATTGCTGTCAATGACTATTTGCTGGCCCTGCATATAAGGAGCATCAAACAACAGATCTTCCAATACTTTTTCCATTACCGTATGCAGGCGCCGGGCCCCGATATTTTCAGTTCTGGTGTTTACCTCATAAGCTATGGCCGCAATGTAGTCTATAGCTTCATTATCAAAACTGATGGTTACCCCTTCGGTACTTAAAAGCGCACAGTACTGCTTGATCAGAGAGTTATTAGGTTCAACCAGTATCCTTTTTAAATCATCGCGGCCCAAACCTTCCAGCTCCACTCTGATGGGGAATCGGCCCTGCAATTCCGGAATCAGATCGGAAGGTTTGCTGATATGAAAAGCTCCCGCGGCTATAAACAGAATATGGTCGGTCTTCACCGGTCCATATTTAGTAACTACGGTTGAGCCTTCTACTATGGGAAGAATGTCCCGCTGTACTCCTCCCCGGGAAACGTCAGGCCCGCTAGACCCCTCCCGGCTGGTTATCTTATCAATCTCGTCCAAAAAGATTATTCCGTCTTCCTCGGTTTTGCGAATAGCCTCCCGGTATACCTCATCCATGTCAATCAAGCGCTGGGCTTCCTCAAAGGTCAGCATCTTCCTGGCTTCTTCCACGGTCACTTTGCGTTTTTTCTTGTTTTTAGGCAACATTTGCCCAAACATATCCTGCAGGTTGATACCCATTTCTTCCACCCCGGAACCAGAAATTATTTCCATGAAAGAAGTGTTTTTTTCTTCAACTTCTATTTCAATAACTTCTTTATCCAGTTCATAACGGGATATTTTCTGTTTGATTATTTTCCGTTTTTCTTCAATACTTTCGGTTTTCTGCTCTGCTTCCTCTTCATTTTCTTCATTATTTTCAGTTGCAGAACCCAATAAAAATTCAAGGGGATTTCTGGCAGGTCGGTTTTTTTTCCGGGGCAAGGGCAGTATATAATCAACTATGCGCTCCTCGGCCAGTTCCCTGGCTTTATCGTCAACCACCTGCATCTTTTCCTGTTTTACCATGCGGATGGAGGTCTGCAGAAGATCCCTAACCATGGAATCGACATCCCGTCCCACATAGCCTACTTCAGTAAATTTGCTGGCCTCCACTTTGATAAAGGGAGCATTGACCAGACGAGCCAGTCGCCGGGCTATCTCGGTCTTACCCACTCCGGTGGAACCAATCATAATAATATTTTTAGGATAGATTTCGTCGCGAATTTCTTCCGGCAGGTTCTTCCTGCGATAACGGTTTCGGAGGGCAATAGCCACCGCCTTTTTTGCTTTTTGCTGTCCTATAATATATTTATCCAGCTCTTCAACAACTTCCCGGGGGGTCAGATTTTCCAATGCGCTTCTCTCCTTTGCAGGATATTAGTCAATTACCTCAACATTAATATGCTCATTGGTATAGACACATATTTCCGCCGCAATCTTCATCGACTCCAAAGCTATTTCCCTGGCATCCAGATCAGTATGACGGGTCAGAGCCCGGGCGGCGGCCAGAGCATAGGCTCCTCCCGAGCCTATAGCTGTAATTCCGTCATCAGGTTCAATTACCTCGCCATTGCCGGATATTATAAACATTTTCTCTTTATCAGCTACAATAAGCAAGGCCTCTAATTTCCTTAATACCCGGTCAGATCGCCATTCCCGCGCTATCTCCACCGAAGCCCGGGTTAAGTTTCCCCCGACCTGTTTAAGCTTTTCTTCGAATTTGGCGAAAAGGGTAAAGGCATCGGCCACCGCCCCGGCAAAACCTGCGATTACCTTACCATCGTAGAGGCGTCTGGTTTTATTGGCGTTGCTTTTCATGATCGTGTTCTGGCCAAAAGTCACCTGCCCATCGCCGGCTATAGCGGTATGGTCACCCTTCTTTATAGCTACAATAGTCGTTCCTTTAAACATACAATTACCTCCGTGGATGGGTTTTATTATGGATGTTTTTTATATTTTCCCGGGTCAAATGGGTATATATCTGGGTGGTGGAAAGTTTTACATGACCAAGCAGCTCCTGCACGGAGCGTAAGTCGGCGCCGTTATTAAGCAGATGAGTAGCAAAAGAATGGCGCAGCATATGGGGATTAACTTTCTGATTCAGAGCCACCTCTTCCACATATTTGTTAAGTATGTTTCTTATACTGCGTTCGGAAAGACGCTGACCATATTTATTCAAAAACAGGGCGTTGGCAGCCTCCCGGGACTTGCGGGCAAAACCGGCTCGGGCTCCATTAATATACGCTTTCAGAGCCTCCCTAGCTTTGCTGCCCAGAGGAGCGATTCTCTCCTTGTTGCCCTTGCCTTTTACTTTCACCATGGCATTAGCCAGATCCATGTCTTTCAAATCAATTCCCACCAGTTCACTGACCCGTAATCCGGTGGCATACAGGGTTTCTAATATTGCCCGATCGCGCTTTCCCGCATCCGATGTCAAATCCGGAGCTGATAACAGGGTTTCTATCTCAACCGGATAGAGAAAGCGAGGCAGTTTTTTGTCTTGTTTAGGAGTGGCGACAGCAGCTATAGGGTTGCCCGGTAAAATGTTTTCCCGGCACAGGTAGCGAACAAATGAGCGCAAAGACGCCAGTTTTCTGGCCATGGTGGAACGGGTCAACCCGCGCTCCTGCAAGTGCGCCAGATATTCTCTTACCAAGCGGTGGTTGAAAAACGCTGCCGTGATCTCTTCCCGGGGGATTTGGTACTGGTCAGCAATAAAATCGAAAAACTGGCATAGATCAGTGCGGTAACTCACCAGAGTCAGGCTGGATGCACTTTTTTCAACCCGCATATGGTCCAGGAAACCATCAATATATTGAAATAACATAATTCTCCTGTATCCTATCTTTTTTAAGGCCATGCTAACATAAGGCAAATAGTTTTACAACTTTTTCAGAAACAATTCTGAAAATTTATCCATTTCCTGCAGCGATCTTCTTACATAAGCGGCGTATCTGTTTTTTTTATCCCGTACCGGTGCCGCCAGAGAGGGTAGTAAGCCAAAATTGGCATTTACCGGCTGAAAGTTATCCGGATCGGTTTGGGTTATAAATTGCAGGAGCGCACCTATCATGGTAACCGCCGGCAAAACCGCCGGGCTCTTGCCGGCCATTATTCTCAGGGCATTGATGGCAGCAAAGATACCGGTAGCCGCTGATTCCATATAGCCTTCAACCCCGCTGATCTGTCCGGCAAAAAGAATCCTCCCGTCCGGTTTAAACTGTAAGGTTGGCATTAGTACTGCCGGGCTGTTGATATAGGTGTTGCGATGCATCACTCCATATCTGACAAATTCAGCCTTTTCCAAACCTGGTATAAGCCGGAAAACCCGGTCCTGCTCCCCCCAGCGCAAACGGGTCTGGAAGCCAACCAGGCCGTATATTCGCCCCTCTACATCCTCCTGCCGCAATTGTACCACCGCATAAGGTTTCGGTTGGTCTATTCCGGGGCTGAGCCCCACCGGGCGCATGGGACCAAACCGCAGAGTATCTTCTCCCCGGCGGGCTATCACTTCTATCGGCATACAGCTATCGAAAAAAAGCTTACGGTCAATACTGTGTCCTTCTTTGATATCGGCATTGACCAGTTCCCGATAAAAGGTCTCATATTCTTCCCGGGTCATCGGACAGTTGTAATAATCATCGCTGCCTTTGCCATAGCGTGACGCTTTGAATACTTTTCCCTTATTCAGGCTTTCAGCAGTGACACTGGGAGCTATGGCATCAAAAAAATAGAGGTGCTCCTCCCCGGTAAGTCTCTGCAATTCCCGGCTGAATTTCTCTGAAGTAAGGGGGCCGGTAGCTATAATAGTGATACCCTCGGGCGGAACCCGGGTGATCTCTTCTCTTACCAGTTCAATCAAGGGGTGGGCCAGAATCCGGTCCGTTACTGCGGCGGCAAATAAATCCCGATCCACTGCCAGAGCTGAACCGGCAGGCACTCTGGTTTCATCTGCACAAGCCAATAACAGAGAACCCAGGGTTCGCATTTCTCGTTTAAGCAAGCCCTGAGCACTATCTTCAAGATCAGATTTTAAGGAGTTACTGCATACCAGTTCGGCCAGTTGCGAAGTCCGATGGACCGGTGTAGTCTGCACCGGTCTCATCTCATAGAGCCTCACTTTCTGTCCTCGGGCAGCTATATAGTAGGCAGCCTCACACCCGGCCAGACCACCGCCTATAATATTAATCCACTGCGCACTCAGACTCTCATCCCCTTACTGTATTTGCATTCGGGGTTTTGGCAGACAACCTCGCTTTCTTTGTTGCGGTTCTGCTTTTCCACCAGTATGTCTCCGCAAACCGGGCACTTTTCGCCGGTGGGTTTGTTCCAGGAGCGAAACTCGCAGCTGGGATAGTTGCTGCAGCCATAGAAGCGCCTTCCTTTTTTGCTCTTAAGAGCGACAATAGCACCACCGCAGAGGGGGCACTCCACTCCCACTTCTTCATTGAAGGATTCGGTATGGCGGCAATCAGGGAAACCCGAGCAGGCCATAAATTTCCCAAAACGGCCATGCTTGATCAGCATCGGTTTTCCACATTCCGGGCAGTCCTTGCCTGCTTCTTCGTCCTTGATTTCTACTTTGGGCACCAGGGCCAGGGCCTTCTCCAAATCTTCGGCAAAGGGACGATAAAAGCCGTCAACCGCTTGCTTCCAGTTCAGTTCGCCCTCTTCTATCATATCCAGATTTTCTTCCATGCGGGCGGTAAACTCAACATCCATAATGCCGGCAAAGTGTTTTTTAAGTAAGTCAACCACGATAAATCCCAGCTCCGTGGGTACAAACTGTTTGTTTTCCCGCTCGACGTAATTGCGCTTAAGAATAGTATCAATTATAGGGGCATAAGTACTGGGCCGGCCAATATTTTTCTCCTCCAGCAATTTAACCAGGCTGGCTTCACCAAAACGCGGAGGCGGCTGGGTAAAATGCTGTTCCGGTTTTAGGGCGCGCAATTCCAGTTGGTCTCCCTTTTCCAGTTCGGGTATATAATTTTTACCCTCTTCCTCCTCGCTGTCGTTATAGACCTTCTTATATCCGGCAAATTTCAGCTGGGAACTGCTGGCCCTCAGGCCATACTCCCCGGCGCTTATTTCCACACTTAAAGTATCAAATACCGCCGCCGTCATCTGGCTGGCCAGAAAACGCTCCCAAATCAATTTGTATAAGCGATACTGATCCCGGCTTAAAAATTGCTTTATGCTCTCCGGGGAACGGGAAACTGAGGTAGGGCGAATAGCTTCGTGGGCATCCTGAGCCCCTTGTTTGCTTCTGTATTCATTGGCAGTTTCAGGCGCAAATTGAGCCCCGTAGTGAGTGCGGATATAATCAAGCGCCTCTACCTGGGCTACGCTTGCTACTCGGGTGGAATCAGTCCTGAGATAGGTAATAAGGCCTATGGTCCCCTCCTGACCGATTTCCAGACCTTCGTAAAGTTCCTGGGCCACCTTCATGGTGCGTTTGGAATAGAAATTAAGCCGGCGGGCGGCTTCCTGCTGCAGGGTACTGGTTATAAAGGGCGGCGAAGCTTTTTTGCGTTTCTCTTTTTTCTCCACCTTGGTTACAAATAATTGGGCCTTCTGTATGCTTTTTACTATATCGTCTTTCTGGGCTTCGGATTCTATTTCGATTTTTTTGCCGCCCCGGCTGGTCACCCGGGCAGTAAAGTCTTTACCCTGGTCTTTCCTGAGAATCGCCTCTATAGTCCAGTATTCCTCAGGAACGAAATTTCTGATTTCCTCTTCCCGCTCACAGATCAGGCGAATCACGACGGATTGCACTCTTCCGGCCGAAAGTCCTTTACGGACCTTGCTCCAGAGCAGCGGGCTCAGGTTATATCCTACCAGCCGGTCCATGACTCTCCTCGCTTGCTGGGCATTGACCCGATCTAAATCTACCGGCCGCGAATTCTTAATCGCATTCTTGACCGCATCGCGGGTAATCTCGTTGAATTCTATACGGCATTTTTCTTCCGGAGCCAATTTTATGGCATTCTGAAGATGCCAGGCAATGGCTTCACCTTCCCGGTCAGGGTCGGTCGCCAGCAAAACCCGTGAAGCCTTCTGGGCTTCCTCCTTGATCTCTTTTAAGAGACTGCCTTTGCCGCGTATGGTTATATACTGGGGTTCAAAATTATTTTCCAAATCAATTCCCAGTTTACTCTTGGGCAAATCCTTAATGTGACCAACCGAAGCCTTTATTTTGTAGCCTTTACCCAGAAACTTGCCTATGGTTTTAGCCTTTGCAGCAGACTCAACTATTACCAGGGTAGTTGCCGCCAAAAATATCACCTCTCCACAAATGTGTTGTATTTAGATTCTCAAATAATAATTACCCGGTAAGGATTTAATTATACCTTCCATCTCAAGTTTCAGCAAAAGTGTGCTCAACCTGCCTATATCCAACCCGGTAGCTTGAAGCACTTCATCAAAATGCCGAGAGTCAGGTTCCAGCAGAGCCAGTATCTGTTTTTCACTTTCATCCCGCCAGACCAGATGTCCCTGCTCTGCTTTCCTCTGCGTACGATTGATATCATAGTATTCTTCGAGAATATCTTCAATACCTGTTATAAGTTTGGCCCCCTGTTTGATTAAATTATTGGGCCCGGCACTGGTCTTGCTATTGATCGGCCCGGGAAGGGCAAACACATCTTTTCCCTGCTCCAGAGCAAAATCAGCCGTTATAAGGGCGCCGCTCTTTTCTTTAGCCTCAATTACCAATACTCCCCGGCTCAGACCGGAAATTATGCGGTTACGCAGGGGGAAATTATGAGGTTCAGGTGCGGTATGCAGGGGAAATTCGCTTATGATCGCTCCTGAAGCCATTATATCTTGATACAGCCTCCGGTTTTCCGGCGGGTAGATTACATCCAGGCCGCTTCCCAGAACAGCTATAGTCCTGCCTGCTTCCAGCGCCCCCCGATGGGCTTCGCTGTCAATTCCCCGCGCCAAGCCGCTTACTATCACCATCCCGGCAGCAGCTAGTTCTTTAGCCAGTTTTTGCGCCGTAGTTTTTCCGTAAAGGGTAGCGACCCGGGAGCCGACTATAGCCAGGCAAGGCTGGTCGGTAATCTCCAGGTCTCCCCGGTAGTAAAGGACATAGGGAGGGTTGCTTATATACTTTAATTTTTTCGGATAGAGAGGTTCATTCCAGCATACTATACTGATATTATGAGACTCATATTCTTCCAGCAAGCGCTCGGGGGGAACTTTTCTTTGCTCCAGAACCGCATCAATCACGCCGGTATCAATAAATGAACCATATAAGGCACCCCGATCAGCCTGGTAAAAAGCCCGAAAACTGCCAAACACTTCTTCTATCCTGTACAGGCTTCTGCTGCCTAAACCCGGTAGGGAGTGAAGGTTGCAGACAATTGCCTTTTCCAACCTGTCCATAATTTATATTTCCGTTCTTCCTTAAAATGTTTATTGCTAACCTGACCTACAGTCATTGATAACACAAAACCGGATAGCAGGCAAGACAAAAAGTTGTTATTTACATTTGTGTTATCTTTTACTATTTGCTTTTCGCTCCCACATATTATGGTATCTTAACTGGATTCCAGCAGGGGTGGGAAATTTTTCGTTCCTAAGCTTAATAAAACCCGGGAAAGATAAAAAAAATAGTCCTATGTTTTTAAGAAGGGGGTGAAATCATGTTGTCAGGTATGATGGAGGGCAAGAACTCCATAAGTAAAAAATTATTCAATAATGATAAAGTGGATCCGGGGACATTCAGCTTCCTGGAACCGGGATGGTGGGCACTGCATGCAACTGCTATTACTGGCGTATATATACTGGGTGCTATGATAGCAAAAAAATCACGGGAAGAGATGTAGAGGGGAGAAAATGATATTATATAGTATTGAACCTATACGGGATCTGAACGATCGCTTAAGGATACCTACCACCAGTCATTATCTTGATGAAGACGATATTTATGAAGATATCTGGCTGCCGATCGGCGACGATAAAGAAGCCGATATAAGCAGCCTTATCCAGCAGCAGCGGTTATACCGGGATTAATAGACGCGGATTAACGCAGGCTGAACTTCACTTGAAGAAAGGCTGAATATTGACTAAAAACCATAACCGACGTCAGGGGAGGAGATTTGATTCCAGGCCAAAACGGCCTTCATGCACTACTGATCGGGTATGAAGGCCGTTCTTGATTGAACTTTAATGATTGCGCTAAACTATCCGCTTATTGCAGGCAGCCAAACCTGAAAGGTGGTCCCTTGCCCCTCCTGGCTGACCACGCTGATTTTGCCACCGTGGCCTGCAACGATCAATTGGCTGATCGACAAGCCCAGACCGGCGCCGCCATATTTTCGGGTGCGGGAGGAATCACTGCGATAAAAACGGTCAAACACCCGCTCCAGATGCTCGGCGCTGATTCCCGGGCCGTTGTCCTGCACCGACAATTGCACTCCCTGCTCCTGTCCGGTCAATGATATTTGTATATGGCCCTGTTCAGGGTCGGTATATTGCACCGCATTATGAAAGAGATTCAACACTACCTGTTTCATCTGGTCAGTGTCATATTTGCATCTTAGGACCGAATCAATTCTTAGTTCCAATTTTCGGTCGCCGGCCAGAATGCGCAGTTGGGGTTCCATCTCCTGAATGACCGCGTCCAAACAGCCTTCTTGCAGTTCAATGCGGGGTGCGCGGTCAAGTTTGCTCAACAGCAGCAGATCATGGACCAGCCTGTTGAGGCGCTGCGATTCACTGTGCATGCTTTTCAGGGCTTTTTCCAGCTGATCGGGCTGATTGGCCGCCCCCCGCAGCAGCACTTCCAGGAATCCGTGGATTGCGGTTAAAGGGGTGCGCAGTTCATGGGAAGCATCGGCTATAAAGCGCCGCATCTGCTCCTGGGTCTCCCGCTCGGCCTTGAAGGAACTCTCCAGGCGTTGCAGCATGCCGTTGAATGATTCCGCCAAACGGTCGATTTCCGCCTGCCCTTGCCGGGTGGAAAAGCGGCTGTCCAAGTTGCCGGCGTCGATCTGCCCGGCGATATCCACCATATTGGAGAGAGGAACCAGAGTTTTTTTCAGCACCGGCAAATAGGCCAGCAACCCCAGGAATAGCGCTATCAAGCTGAGCAGGAAAAAGGTAAGCAGCTGCCGGATCATCAATTCCTTGAGCGGAGCGGTGGGGGTGCTTATCTGCAGTACGCCCTTTAGTTCATGCCCGGGTTGGGCGATAACCGGCTGAAAAACCACCAGTTGTTCCGCTCCCCCGCTGTTGGTTACGATGTAGTCCCGGCCGGGCCGGCCCGCGTTAAATTGCGTACCCGGCCGGCCGCGACCGGGAAATTGCCCTGGTCCCGGCTGACGGCGCAAGAGCTGCCGATACTCTCCTGCCTCCAGGCGGGGAGGGATGATCTCGCTGCGGTCATCGGCAAACAGCACCGTATAGTTGCCTTGCTGATCAATAAAGGCCAGATTGGCGTCAGGGATAAAAATCCGCGGCAGGCCCCCCATCTCATCATATTGGCTGCCGGTCATCTGGTTCAGTATATCGTAGGAGAGCGGCATGATCTGGCTTTGCAGGCTGTCCGCTTTGTTTCTGTATATGACCTCCTGCATAAAAACATACTGCAGGAGGCCGATCAAGAGCAGCAATCCGGCCAGAATGAGCAGGGAACGGGATAATAATTGCGCCCGCAGGGAATGGGAAGGGAAAAAGGAACGAAACCAGGCGCTTATTCTTGCTTTCATGAGATGTCGACCCGGTAGCCTAACCCGCGCATAGTCCGTATTATTTGATGATCTTTATCGTTTAATTTATCCCGCAGGGAACGGATATAAACCTCGACAATGTTTTCCTCGCCGCCGAAGTCATAGCCCCACACCTTATCCAGAATCATAGCCTTGCTCAATACCAGCCCGTGGTTGAGGACTAAAAATTTGAGCAGTTCATATTCAGTCGGAGACAGCTCCAAAACCCGGTCTTCGAACTTGATTTCCTTGCGCCGGTCGTCGATGAGAAAAGCTCCGGCCGCAACTTCGCCGAACAAATTGGGAAACTGATTGCGGATGCGGGCATAGATCCGGGCCAGCAATTCCTCGAAACTAAAGGGCTTGATCAAATAATCATCGGCTCCGATAGTAAGGCCCTTCACCCGGTCATCCACTTCATCCCGGGCAGTGAGCATAATCACCGCCACATTCTCCGTTTTTTTGAGCATGCGGCAGACTTCAAAGCCGTCCATCCCGGGCATCATCACATCCAGAACCACCACCTGGGGCTGAAACTGTTTGATCAAAGTAATAGCGGTTAGGCCATCCTGAGCAGTCTGCACCTTGAATCCTTCATTTTGCAGGCCCAGTTCCAAAAACTGCAGGATATTCGGTTCATCGTCCACCACCAGGATTTTTACTCCCTTTAGCTGTTGCATCCCTGACCTACCGCCTTTAAGACTTGTTATTGATATTGTATCCCGACTTAACTGAAGCTGTACTGAATGAAAGCTGAAAATTTGCCTAAACCGGTAAAATTCCCCGGAACACGTAATTTTTCTACCAGTATTATACCATTCCGGAGGTAAAATGCGGCATAACCAGCCATACTCTGTCTTTTTACTGTAATGCTTCTTCCAAATTTTCAACATAATTCTGCCACATTTTCGGCATAAATATTATATATTGTTATTTTTGTTAAAATATAAATGTTATTGTTGTTAATTTCGATATAATTAATAAAATTTTAAAGGAGTGACGCCAATGAATGTAAGTTGGGACCCCAATATCTATTCTTCCTTTATCAGAAACACCCTGCAGAACAGTACCTTGAGCAACAGTGAGGAAACCGATACCGCTTCAAGCTCTAGCGGGGATACGGTGCAGATCAGCCAGGCGGCTATCAATGCTTTATTGTCGGCCCAGGAAGACATGTTATCTTCCGATGACAGCTCCTCCACCTATGATCTGACCCAAATCCTGGAAGACAAGCTGGAGGCTCTGGCAACCGACGGCACCATCACTGCAGAACAGGAAACTGCCATCCAGAATTCCCTGACTTCTTCCTCCCAGGTGGAAAGCTTTGAACACGTGCTGTCCGATAAGCTGGACGAACTGGTTGCCGCAGGCACTATAACCCAAGAGCAGGGAAAGGCCGTCCAGGCCGCATTGCAACCTCCCGCCCAGGGTGCGCCTCCGTTCCAAGGCGGTTTTGGGCAACTGCTCAGCGATAAGCTGGATGAACTGGTCGCCGCAGGCACGATCAGCGAAGAGCAAAAAAGCGCCGTCCAGTCTGCCTTAAAGCCCCCTTCCCAGGGTACTCCGCCTCCGCCTCCTGCCGGCAGGGACGATTCTGAGGACTGGCTCACTGAAGAACTGGAGGATTTAGTGTCATCCGGCACTATAACCCAGGAACAGGAAGACGCCATTCAGGAGACCTTGCAGTCTTATGCAGATGGCAGCGCTGATGCGCAGACGGGAAATCTCTGGGGTAATTTTCAGAATTCCCTGGATGAGCTGGTATCCGCCGGCAATATATCCCGGGAGCAGGCCGCAGCCATCAATGACATCCTGAACATTTCCCCCGAAAGCGTCTGATTACGACCCGGCAGCTTGCCGAAAAGACCGTTAACGCCAATCGTTAACGGTCTTTTTTAAAACAAGCCAAGGTCTGCCGCCCCCTGTTTTATATAGTTTATATTATGGTTCTATGGCTGCGGAGTCTGCCTGACTTTTACTGCGGCGACCGTCTTCTGTTCATCCCCCTGCCCCTCTTCAAACCATACTTCCAGCATATCATCCTGCTTGAGATCACCGACGCTTATCCCCCTGGCTGTCATCCCGGCCCCCCTCATGATTTTAGCTTCCCCCTCCCTCTCCCGGCTTGCCGGCAGAATTCCCTTTCAGGTTCGATAGCGCGGTCCGATTGCCTCTACTCTTCAAACCGGTATCCGTACCCCCAGATGGTTTTGACATTCTTGCTTGATCCGCTTTGCCGCAATTTCCGGCGCAGGCGTTTGACCAGGTCGTCGACCGCTCTGGGGCTGCCGACGTAATCACACCCCCAAACCCGATCCAGCAGTTCCTGGCGGTTAAAGCTGCGCTGGGGTTGCTGGACCAGCAATAATAGGAATTCATATTCCATGGGGGTAAGCAGGACTTCCTGATCATCTACCGTGATATGCCGGTCATTGAGATTGATCTCCAGATTGCCCGCCGTTATTATCTCCTCGGTTGCGGCCGGCAGAGGGGAAGATCGAAACAAAGACCGGACCTGGGATATCACCTCCCGAGGACTGAAAGGCCTGATCAGATAGTCGTCGGCGCTTATTTCCAGGCCCGGAATCAAAGCGCTTTCGGGCTGCTGATCAACAATAACGATCACCGGCAGGCCGCTACGGCTTCTTATCTCCCGGCAAAACTCCAGGCTCTCATGATCGGGCCGGGTAAAATTCAGAATAAACATATCTGCGAATTCTGATTTTAATCGTTTCCTGGCTTCTTCAACCGAAGTGAAGATTTCCACCCTGAACTTTTCCCGCAACAGATATTCCTTAAGGATACAGCTACTGCTTTCCTCGCCGCCGATGACAAAGATAGTACTCAAAATCACCACTCCACAATCAAAACTATAGAGGACGGATACTATTCGAAGCGCAAAGCTTCAATGGGATTGGAATTGGCTGCCTTGGGTATATTAAAGGTCGACATACAATCATCACTCCAAATAATTTATTGTGGTTGTATGGTATCCTTAATTTACCACCTCCGCATCCTGCTGCATGTATTATCCAGTCCCTAACTGAAATTGCCCTGAATTAAAGCTGAAAAAATATTGAAGATGGTAAATTTTATCCGCCCCGGGGCTGAGAGAACGCAAAAAAAGCCCCGGTACTCCGAGGCTATTCCGCGTCAAAAAGGTCTTATGCTTGGATTATCCGTATTGAAACACCTGGGTACAGCGGTCTCCGAAAATATCATGCACCCTTACCGCTACAGCTCCCGATTCCCCACGGGGAATTAACACGCTGGCAGAAGTCGGCAACGATTCGTCCCATTTCATTTTATCCCGCATGATCTGCACCTGAGAGCGGAAAATATCTCCGCGGTAATCAAGATCCAGTTCCCAGAACTGGATTTGGGTTTTAAAAGAAGTATCCAGGCTGATTTTTGGGCTCGGAGCATACGCCATTATAGCGACATCAATTCTGGAATACTCATGATCATATGCCTGGTGGCTGAAATTCACCTGCAGGCGGTTATG
>DHCD01000020.1:20403-22527 GCA_002398105.1 Syntrophomonas sp. UBA4911 | reverse complement strand
ATGGAAATAGTTGCTGCCAGGGGACTATTATCGCAGATCACCCATTGGCGGTTTAATTTTTCACAGACCGCCGCCGTAGTACCTGAACCGGCATAAAAGTCGGCCACCAGGCTGTCAGGATGGGAAGCGGCGGAAATCAATCTGGTTAACAGACCCTCTGGTTTCTGGGTAGGGAACTTGAGATTTTCATAGGCGGTGGGGCTCAATATTTTATTGATATCAATCCACCAATCCTGCATCAGCGCCCCCTCCTGGTGCAAACGGTATTTATCCCCCTTAACCCTGGTTAATCCTCTTTCTACTGTCCCTCTGCTGTACGGGCGATACTGAGGATTAAAAATATAGTCGGCGGTTTTGCCATACCAGAATATAAGATCATGTTTACGGTGAAAATGACTTTTGCTGCCACTGCCTCCGCCATAACACCATACTATTTCGTTGATAAAATTACCGGAGCCAAAGATTTCGTCCAGAATAATTTTTATATAGTGGCTCACATGCCAGTCAAGATGTACAAATATGCTTCCCCGGGGACTTAATAACTGTTTCATTAATTTAAGACGGGAATATAGATCATCCAGATAAGTATCCAGATTTTCCTCACCCTCATCTACGAATACCAGCCGTTCCAGATTATGGTCCCCATCTCGGTCGGCCAATTTTATTTTGGAACTATATTTTTGGCGGCTTAAATAAGGAGGGTCAATATAGATAAGATCAATCCGTTCCTGATAGCCTTCCTCCAGCAGCAGCTGCAGAATTTCCAGATTATCTCCCTGAATCAACTTTCCTGAGAAGTTTTCCGGCTCGGCAGCAACCGGGGCGAACGGATAAGGGAAAAGTTCTTCGCTTTGGTAGGGATGAGCAAATATGTACTGCCGCTCTATATTTATAGGTTCAGACAGGTTGGGCTTTTCTTGCTGCCTGCTTTTCCAGACCAGCCTGACCGCATGCCGATTTCCCATCGCTTACAATACCCCGCTAATATAATTCCTTAACCCATCTTAACACAAAAAAGCCCTGCCGTGGCAGGGCTGCATTCATCAATAATAACTGCACTAATGAACCAGAGAATTCATGCGCACCAGATTATCTGCGGTAAAGGCCTGCTCCAGGGAATAGAAATGGGTGGTCACAGGTATCAACAGGGTAAGAATCATTACTACCAACAGCATAATCATTAATTTACGTCCCATATTGAAGCCTCCTTTGTGCATATTGCCGGGTCTTATTTTCAGATATATTTTCTCAATTGTTTTAAAGCTGCTTTTTCCAGCCTGGAAACCTGGGCCTGAGAAATACCGATTTCATCCGCTACCTCCATCTGGGTCTTGCCGGCAAAAAAGCGGAGACTGACTATGTGCTTTTCTCTTTCTCCCAGTTTTTTCATGGCTTCTTTTATAGCTATCTCTTCCAGCCATAACTGATCCGTGTTTTTATCATCACTGATTTGATCCATCACCAGTATCGGGTCGCCGCCATCATTGTAAATAGGTTCAAATAAAGAAACCGGTTCTTGTATGGCATCCAGGGCAAATACCACTTCTTCCCGGGGAACATCAAGATACTCGGCTATTTGCATTACCGTGGGTTCGGTTGAATTATCCGCTATCAGTTTTTCCCTTACCTGCAGAGCCTTGTAGGCTATGTCTCTTAATGACCGGGATACCCTTACCGCATTATTATCCCTGAGATATCTCCTGATTTCGCCAATGATCATAGGAACGGCATAGGTTGAAAATCTGACGTTCTGGCTGAGGTCAAAGTTGTCTATGGATTTAATAAGCCCTATACATCCAACCTGGAACAGATCATCAACATACTCGCCCCGGTTGCTGAACCTCTGAATAACACTTAATACCAGCCTCAGATTACCCTGAATCAGCTTATCCCGCGCTTCCGTTTCCCCCGCTTGCATAGCTTTGAAAAGGGTGCGCATTTCATCGTTCTTCAGAACCGGCAGTCTGGAGGTATTGACGCCGCAGATTTCTACTTTATTGATCACCGCTTCACCCCTTCCCCGGTATTTAAATCTCTTTTTCAAATTATTTACTAAACGGGCTGATATTATTCGAATTATTGATTTCATTGTAAAACTCTGCTTGAATGCATAAATATGCAGGA
>DHCD01000020.1:16609-20201 GCA_002398105.1 Syntrophomonas sp. UBA4911 | reverse complement strand
TCCTGCATATTTATGCATTCAAGCTACCACATTATAATTTTTTGCAGTGAATCATTACTCAATTTTACGGATTTCCCGCTGCAGGCGTTTCAGTATGCGTTTTTCCAGACGTGATATATAGGACTGGGATATACCCAGAATGTCGGCTACTTCTTTCTGGGTCTTCTCACCCACGTCGCCCAAGCCAAAGCGGAGCTGAATTATGGTTTTTTCCCGGGCGCTGAGCTTATGCATGGCCTGCCAGAGCAGGTTTTTTTCCACTTCTCCTTCTATTTTTTTATAGATCATGTCACTTTCGGTTCCCAAAACATCTGAAAGTAAAAGCTCATTGCCGTCCCAATCAACATTTAAGGGTTCATCCAAAGAAACTTCGACCCTATTTTTCAAATTGCGGCGTAAATACATCAGTATCTCATTTTCAATGCAACGGGAAGCATAGGTGGCCAGTTTGATATTTTTCCTGGGCTCAAAGGTGTTAACCGCTTTAATCAATCCGATCGTCCCGATCGAAACCAGATCTTCTATATTTATGCCGGTGTTTTCGAATTTTTTAGCTATGTATACTACCAGACGCAGGTTATGCTCAATTAGGGTAGATTTTACTGCCATATCTCCCTCGGCTAATTTACTGATTAAATCATATTCTTCTTTTTCATGCAAAGGAGGCGGCAGAACCTCAGTTGATCCAATATAGTGAATTAACTGGGGTAATCTTTTTCTTAAATAGAACTGCAGTAAATATAGCCGCCAACTCTTAATTCTGGCAATCAATCCCATCAAGCATCCTCCTATCCGTTGTCCATAATTTCAGATGGTATCAGCATCTGGTAGCTTCCGTCCGAGCTCAGTTTTTCCCGATAAATGCCAACCACTACATTATTATGCGCCACATCGCTTTTACCTGTATTAACCAGTAAGGCGTCAGCCCGGATCCCAACCAGAATACCATTTCTTCTGCCGATAGAGCTGAACGGTATGATTCGCAAGCGATTGGCCCAGCTGCTGCGGCTCAGACCATCCAGTATATCGTTCTCGTCCTGGCAAACATCCAAAACCTGCTTAAAGTCTTCCGGCAAACATTTGCGGATCAGTTCGTATTCAGCCACTACCACCGGTCGGTTGGTCAGCGGGTCTCTTAACCCGTTACCGGTATCCAGAAACCCCTGTCCATTACAGCTTCTGGTCCCAAATCGCAGTTCCACCCCGAATTTTAATAAATCGGGAACGATTCTTTTCAGCAGATGCTTCTCTCCATAGATACCCAGTAAAATGATGAATCCGGCGCCGGCCACCAACCACAGATAGGAAAATTTAAATCCCTGCTCCGGTGCGGTGAGTAAATAGGAGACAGCCATAGTAGCTCCGGCAGCGGCAAAACTTATAACATAAAAATAAAGTAAAGCTTTTTTGAACTGCTGCCAGTCTTTGGGCGCCAGACCTAAAACCAAAATTACACAGGAAAATAATATTTTAGCCGGAAGACAATACCATATTGCCATAGAAGGAAAGAGATAGATTACGGAATATATTGCACCCAACAGTGAAGCGACGGTCAGCCTGGAGATAATAATTTTAGTTCCAGCCAGTCTGGCTGTAGCCCAGAGTATGATAAAATCCATAATCAGGTTTATTACAAATGTCAAATCACCATAAACCTTTGGCCCATCCACCATATCACCATACTTATGTTTTATTAACCAGGAAATGGTTAAATACCGACCATAATTCCGCCAGTCCAATTTTATGAACCGGGAGAAGTATTCATGACTTCCAAATTATACCACTGGTTTTAATGGGAATTTGTCTTATTAGGGACGGGGAAAAGGTTAAATTACTCCTAAATGTCCTGTATAAAGCTACTAAAATAAAAAAACCGGGAAACATGATAGCTCCCGGTTGATTATGTAGGCTTGATTTATTTTTATCGGCGTCTCAGGAATGGTGGTATGTCCAGATCGCCTTTGTCCAGGAAAGAGGGTGGAGAATCCATCCCCCGCCGCTGGGTATGGCCCTCGTTAAGCGGCTGAGCTCTGGGGGCGCTGAAGCCGGTAGCAATTACCGTAACTCTGACCTCATCATCCAGACTTTCATCAATATTAGCGCCAAATATGATATTGGCCTCCATGTCGGCAGCCTGGTGAATTATCTCGGCCGCCTCGTTGATTTCAAACAGAGTCAGGTTATTGCCCCCGCTGATGTTGAACAGCACGCCTTTGGCACCTTCAATAGAAGTTTCCAGCAAGGGGCTGGATATGGCCATACGAGCCGCCTCAGCGGCACGATTTTCACCACTGGCCCTGCCTATACCCATCAGGGCGGAACCGGTATTCTGCATTATGGTCTGCACGTCGGCAAAGTCACAATTAATTACTCCCGGTACGGCAATAAGGTCAGAAATTCCCTGTACCCCCTGGCGCAAAATGTCATCCGCTATTTTAAAAGCATCATTAAACCCGGTATGTTTGTCAACCACCTGCAGTAGACGGTCATTAGGGATAGTTATCAGGCTGTCGACTTCGTCCCTTAAGGCTTGGATGCCGGAATCAGCCTGCTGGTTGCGCTTACGTCCTTCAAAGCCAAAAGGCCGGGTCACCACCCCTACGGTTAGTGCTCCTACCTCTCGGGCTATCCGGGCTATAACTGGTGCGCCCCCGGTTCCGGTGCCGCCGCCCATGCCGGCCGTAACAAATATCATATCGGCTCCCTGCAGGGCCCGCTTTATCTCATCTGCAGTTTCCTCCGCCGCTTTCTTGCCGATATCGGGATCAGCGCCAGCCCCTAACCCCTTGGTGAGTTTTTCCCCTACCTGAATCTTTTTTTCTGCCTTAGAAAGGTATAGGGCTTGAGCATCAGTGTTTACGGCTACAAATTCGACTCCTTTGAGTCCGGCCTCAATCATGCGGTTTATGGCATTGTTGCCTCCACCGCCTACACCTATTACCTTGATATCTGCAAATTGCTGCATTTCCACATCGAAATCTAACGGCATCCCGAAACCTCCTCTGCCTTAACTGAATAAATCTTTTAACCAATAATTTACTTTTTGCACTATACCTGCTAATGCTTTATCCTCACGATGAACTGCCCCCCTATATTGGGAAGCGTAGATAACACCTCCAAGAACGGCGGCATACTGCGGCCGATTCAACTCTGCCGGCAGACCCGGTATATTTTCGGGCATCCCCAGCCGAACCGGAATACCTAAGTATTCTTCCATAACATCGGCTAATCCTGCCAGCTCAGCTCCACCCCCGGTAAGAATCATTCCCCCCGGAATACTTTCCAGATAATCATAACGTTTAATCTCTGCATATATCATTTCAGCCATCTCAATGACCCTGGCATTGATAATTTCTGCTATAACCTGCTGGGAGACCTGTTTGGCTTCTTTACCTTGAACATTTTTAATAGCTACCATATTATCTTCACTTATCAAGCCGGGGCTGGCTGCCCCATACTCTTCTTTTATCCTGCCGGCTTCTTCAATTGAGGTTTTTAAAACAATCGCCAGGTCTCGGGTTATATACTCATCACCCAGCGGCAGCACCGAGGAATAAAGTATGCTGCCCCCTTGAAACAGTGTTATCTCAGT
>DHCD01000020.1:0-16395 GCA_002398105.1 Syntrophomonas sp. UBA4911 | reverse complement strand
ACCGACTCACTTACCAGCAGGGGGCTATAAACCAGCTTATCCACCTGCAGGTTGACCCTGGCCGTACTCCGCTGCATATTCTGGATAGCAGCACCGGCAGCAGTTATTATAGTAATTTCCGCCTCTAACCTGCTCCCTACCATTCCTACCGGGTCTTTTACCCCCTCATATCCGTCTACTATGTACTGTCTCTCAATGGTTTGCATGATAATTTTATCAGGCGGCAGGGTTATGTTGCAGGCTGACTGCAAGACCCTTTCTTTATCATCGCGGGTAATCTCATAACCGGGATTACCAACTGCTACTACGGCACGGTTATTGACTGCACTTATACTGGCACCGGAAAATCCTAAAAGAGCACTATAGATTTCCACCCCGGTCAACCTTTCCAGCTCATTCAGACAGTTATCAATGGCTTTGGCGGTTCCTTCTATATCAACTATATTACCTTTTTTTAAACCGGAGGAGCTTACTTGGGTGATTCCCAGGATACTGACGACTTGCCCCAGGGCAACTTCCGCCAGGGCTGCTTTTATAGTGCTGGTTCCGATGTCCAGACCGGCTACCATATTTCTCTTTCTAATCCTCACGCACCCCTTACAATATCTCCTACATAAAAATACCACACAGCCGGCATTATTCCTTTAAAATCATATAATTTTGTTTAGTACTTTTTCACTAGATATCGACGTATTATAGCTAGATTCTGGAATATGCGGGCTCCAAAAACCACCACTGCGGCCAGATATAATTCAGCTCCCAGTTTATCGCCAATATAGGCCAGTCCAGCAGCTAAAAGGGTGTTTACAAAAAAACCGCTGATAAAAATGGTATTGTCAAAGCCATCGTCCATATAAGCTCGAATGCCTCCAAATACCGAGTCCAAAGCTGCTAAAATAGCTATCGACATGTACTTGGCCAGCACCATAGGCAATAGAACCGGCATTTGAAAGCCAATAGCCAAGCCTATAAACAAACAGAATACTATAAGTAACCACATATTTACTCCGCCTTCTCTTTCTCGGTTGGTAGCCCACTGTATTCAAATCTGATGGTACCGCTGTACGGTGGTATCTGTACCTTCTCCGCTTTTTGCAGCTGAATTTGATAACCCCATTGTTTCATAATACCTAACCATCCGCCTTTGATGTTCATACCGCTCTCCAGCATGTCCGGATTGCCGGTGGCTTTGATTACAAAGGGAGGACCGATGCGCTTGGTGTTGACCAATATCAGGGTGGAAGCACATCTTATCTCCGACATGGCGGTAATCCGCTGGTCATTAATGGATATGGCTTCAGCTCCGCTGCTCTTGAGGTCGTTTACCAGGGTTTGCAGGTCGGTGTCATGCACTATATAACTGTTGGGATCTTCGCCGGTCTGCAAAGTGCGTGGGATATCATTGACCGTCAGAATAATCCCCGCACCTTCTACCGCTGTCAAACCTGCGGACATATTGGATTTCTGCAATTCATCCTGCAAGTCCGCCATAGCCTGGTCATTTTTACGGACATTGTTGAGTTTTTCCCGTAAAGATACAACTTCTTCCGCCAGTGCATCGCGTTCCCGGGTGACGGTATCCAATTGCTGGGCGACGTCTTCAACCCGGGCTGGTAAATTATTATCATTGTTGGCGGTGGTTTTAAACTGAATAGCCAGCATTATACCCAATATTAGGCTAACTACGGCTATTGATATCTGTGCATTTCTGCTGCGCATTTAATGATCACCTCTACGTTTTCTGCTCTTGCGCCTGCATCGTGGTCTTAACTACCGGCTGTCCTTTAAATCGCAAATCCACATAGTCCAGAGCATCATTCCCCTTTTCCTGCATGTCTTGCTCCAGGTCCAGCATCTGTTTAAAATAGGCCGCCTTTTCTTCCAGGCGGTCCGCCTTACCCCACCGTATCTCAGTACCGCGGTTGGTAAAGATTAAAATCTCTTTCTCCTGGTTCTGGTAGTGCATTTGCGATATTTCTTTCTGCTGTTCAGAATCAAGCGCGTCCCATATCTTTCTTGCCAGCTTTATTCCGGTTTCATCGACAACCTGTCCCAAGGTAACATATTCCGGTACTTTATCCATGGTTATAACCGGATAGTCGGTCAAAGAAAAATAATTAAGTTTATCTATGCATATGCCCTCCTCATCAACACAGAGCAGGCTCCCCTGATACGGAATCAGAGCCCAGATCTTTCTTTCTTGCACCTTTATTTCTATTTCCCGGGGCAGATGTCTTATTATTATACTACTCTTAATCAGCGGATGGATTTCAATTGCCTGACAAGAAAGTTTTTCGTTAATAATAAAAATATTCATACCCGGGGAAAGGCCCGACAATTTTATAACCTCGTTTTGAGCAACATTATGCAGGCCGCTTACGTAGATTTTATCAATCGCAAAAAAAGAACTATGTAGAAAAAGATAGGCACAAATAAGGATGAGCAAAATAAATACGGAAGCCTTGAAAAATCTGCCAGGTCTGCCTTGACTCATAATACTCTCCTAAATCTGAAAAGAACTGTGATGATTATAGCAGAATTCTTGAGGAAAATCATTAGTCTTGCTTCCTATTAAACTCTGATATGAAAAAACGGACTGAAGGTTCTAGTCCTTCAGTCCCTTATTAATCTGGGCGCCTATTTCCCTGAGTTTGCAATCAAACTTCTCATATCCCCGATAGATATGTTCCACCTGGGTTATGATTGACTCTCCTTCGGCAAACAGACCGGCCAATACCAGTGCGGCTCCGGCTCTTAAATCGGTTGCTTCCACCAGGGTGCCTTCCAGACGCTTTTTTCCCTTGATTATAGCCACCCGGCCCTCTACTTTAATATCCGCACTCATGCGCCGGAGCTCCTGGACATGCATGTAGCGGTTTTCGAAGATGGTTTCAACTATTACACTGGTTCCCGCTACCGTTGATAAAAGCGCCATCATCTGAGGCTGCATATCGGTTGGAAATCCTGGATAAGGCATGGTTTTAATATCCGTGGGCTTGATGTTGTGGTTGCCTACCACCCGGATACCGGAACTCCATGATATTATCTCAATACCTATTTCCCTAAGCTTGGCTATAAGAGGCTGAATATGTTCCAGTACCACGTTTTCTATATGGACGTCACCTCTGGTAATGGCAGCAGCTATCATAAAAGTCCCCGCCTCAATCCGATCCGGAATTACTTTATGCTCTACCCCTCCCAGATTGCTTACCCCTTCAATTCTAATGGTATCAAGGCCGGCGCCTCTTACTTTAGCTCCCATACGGTTGAGGAAATTCTGTAAATCCACTATCTCCGGCTCCCGGGCCGAGTTTCTGATCATAGTAGTTCCGGGAGTCATACTGGCAGCCATCATGATATTTTCCGTGGCTCCCACACTGGGAAAATCCAGAAGGATCTCCCGACCGGCCAAAGCCGCCCCCTTGCCTTCCATGAAACCATATTCATCCTTTATTTCATAACCCAGATTTTTAAAACCTTTGATATGCAAATCCATCGGCCTGCTGCCGATCGCACAACCTCCCGGATAAGCTACCCGGGCGTGATGAAATCGCGCCAGCAAAGCTCCCATAACCAGGTTGGAAGCCCTCATCTTGCGTGAAATGTACTCCGGCACTTCCACCGAGTTTATACTGCTGCTGTTTATTATAAGGATATCATTCTCTCTGCGCACTTTGGCTCCCAGCAGCCTCAGTACTTCAGACATAACGTTAATATCTTCCAGGTCAGGAACACCTGACAGGACCACTTCTCCCGAAGATAATAAACTGGCTGCCATAATAGGAAGAGTGGCATTTTTGGATCCACTGATTTTAACCTGCCCTTTAAGAGGTTTTTTGCCTCTTACCACTAAGGTTCCCAAGTAAACACCTCCGCCAGGATTAAGCCTGCGGTATAACTTCTGGTAGTCTCTGCATCAGATTAACGCCTAATCTCCATATGTCGCCCGCACCCATAGTAATTATAAGATCATGGTCTTGTACGGATCGGAGGATAAAATCCTCTATCTCCTCCAAAGATGACAAATACTTTGCATCACATCCGGCATTCAGCGCCGCTTCATAAACCACCCGGCCCGTGATTCCGTTTATAGGTTTTTCCCCGGCCGAATATATGTCGGTTATTATAACCTTATCCACACCGGCTAAAGCTTCTCCCAACTGTTGGCCCAGCATTTTGGTGCGCGAAAAGCGGTGAGGTTGAAAGACGGTTAAAATGCGTCCTTCATGGTGATAATTGTGGGCTGCTGCGATAGTAGCTTTGATTTCAGTAGGATGATGGGCATAATCATCAACTATGCGTACATTACCCACCTGCCCGATCAACTCAAATCTGCGCTTGGCCCCTTTGAAGCTTTTCAAAGCCCGGGCCGCCGTATTGAAATCAAGGCCCATCTCATTGGCAGTGGCTAAAGTTGCCAGGGCGTTCAGGGAATTATGTTTTCCCGGAACCGACAGTATCACCTGCCCCAGATAGGTTCCCTGGTGGTAAACGGAAAACTGTGAACCTGTGCCCAGGGCTTGCCAGTCCTGGATATGATAATCACAGTCGGATTTCTCGCCATAGCTTATTACTCGGCTTCGGGTATGAGCTTTGATTGCCGCTACACTGCTGTCGCCTTCATAGAGCAGAGCAAAGCCCTCCGGTTTGACTTCATCAATAAAGAGCTTAAAGGCTTTCCGAATGTTTTCCAGGGATTTGTAATAGTCCAGATGATCATCTTCAATATTGGTGACTACAGCTATATAGGGTTTTAGATCCAAAAAAGAGGCATCACTCTCATCTGCTTCTATAATTGAGTACTCGGCCGTGCCCAACTTAGCTCCCAGGTTATTATCCTGCATCTCCCCTCCCAAAATAAAGGTGGGGTCGAGACCGCAACTGTCCAGAACCGTATACAGCATAGAGGTAGTGGTGGTTTTCCCATGGGCCCCGGCAACCGCTATAGCTTTCCCGTCATTTACAATATGGGCCAGCATCTGCCCCCGTTTCAGAACCGGAATATTTCTTTCCCGGGCCCGCTTAACTTCGCTGTTATCCAAAGGGATGGCAGAAGAAATGACTAATAAATCAACTCCTTCCTTGAGGTTGGATGAAGAATGACCCCGGTAAATTTCAATACCCATTTCTTCCAGCTTTTTAGTTATATTATTACACTGTAAATCAGAACCGCTTACCCGGTGGCCCTGCTCTAACAGTACGGTTGCTATGTTGCTCATGCCGGCTCCGGCAATTCCCACCATATGAATCCATTGCTTTGACTTGGTGGTCATATCCTCATCTCCTTCTCCTGTGTTTGCATCTACAATGTATAGTATGCACAATTAACAAAAGTGGTTACATAGCTATGACTTGTCCAAGGAAATCCGTAATAAATATCTCGGTTTAACTCAATACGACATCTACTATATCCCTAAGGGCATCGGGCCTTGCTTCCCGGCGCATATTGCCGCTCATTGCCTTTAAGCGGGCTTGATCGGCCTTTAATTCACTAACTCGCTGATAAAGAGTATCCCCATCTAAAAACTCATCAATAACCATAGTCGCTGCATTTTTATTTACGAGAGCCCGGGCATTCATTTCCTGGTGGTTCTCGGCCGCATAGGGATAAGGCACCAGAATGGCAGGCAAGCCCACTATCGCCAGCTCACATAAAGTACTGGCGCCGGCCCGGCAGAGAGCCAAGTCGGCTGAAGCCAGGGCCAGATTGATATTATCCATATAGGGCAGCAGCTGCAAATGGCAGCGGCTGGATTCAGTATTGACTTTTATCTCCTCATAATCGCCTGCACCGGTCAGCCATATAATCTGTATATCTTCCTTCTGCAATCTCTCCAGAGCATCAAGCATAGCCCGGTTAATACTATGGGCTCCGCGGCTGCCCCCGAAAACCAAGAGGGTAAACTTTCCTTCCATGAGCTGCAGCTCCTGCCGAGCGGAGCGGGGGTTAACCGTGAGGATGTCTTTTCTTACCGGCAAACCGGTAACCTTGATTGATCTGCCTTTTAAACGTGTTTCGGCCTCGGGAAAAGTAAGCATAACACAATCAACCCTCCGGGCCAGACTACGATTAGCCAGACCCGGAAGGGCATTTTGTTCATGGATATAAGTTTTGCAATCTAAAAAAGTTGCCGCCAGCACTACCGGAAAGGAAACATATCCGCCGGTACCTATGGCTATATCAGGTTTGAATTTCCGCACCACTTCCCAGCCTTGAAAAAAGCTGCGGGGCAATTTGCTCAGCGAGCTTGAGGCCTTAATCAAGGATGAACGATTTATCCCACTGATATCAATGGTCTGAAAATCAAATCCGGCCCGGGGCACTATAGTGCTTTCCATGCCTCCTTTAGTGCCGACGTAGAGAATGGCCGCATCCGGTCTCCGGTCTCTTATTTCCTGAGCTATAGCTAAAGCAGGATAAATATGACCTCCGGTTCCACCACCGCTGATAATTATTCTCATAACCCAATTCCTTCCCGCAGCAATATTATCAGGAGCTATATCTTGATATATTAAGCAGTAATCCAACTCCAGCCATAGTCAGCAATAGGGATGATCCGCCATAGCTGATGAAGGGTAAAGTAATTCCTGTAACTGGCAGGGCTCCGGAAACTACTCCAATATTGATAAAAGCCTGAAATACTATCATGATAGTTATGCCTGCCGCCATAAGGCTGCCGAAAGTATCAGGAGCATTGATAGCAATTTTAAAGCCTCGCCAGGCAAAAAGCAGAAAAAGGGCAAGAACCAGAAGGACCCCCATAAAGCCCAGTTCTTCACCCAGGATAGCAAATATAAAATCAGTGTGCTGTTCCGGCAGGTAAAAGAACTTCTGCCTGCTTCTCCCCAGCCCCATACCAAACAGGCCGCCGGAACCAAGGGCGTATAGCGACTGAATCACCTGGAATCCCTGATCACTAGGGTACTTCCAGGGATCCAGAAAAGCCAGGAAACGCTCAGCCCGATAAGGTTCGATTTTTATAGCCAGAGCCACCGCACCTGCACCGGCCACGGCCAGAGCAGCCATATGGGACCACTTGGCTCCCGCCACCAGCAGCATGCAAAAAACTGTTCCCGCCACCACGAAAGACGTTCCCAGGTCAGGCTGCTTCATTATTAAAGCGCACACGAAAGCCATTATCAGCAGATAAGGCAATACCCCATTTTTAAGCGATTTTATCTTATCCAGGTTGAGCTCCATTACCTTGGCCATAAACATAACCATGGCCAGTTTAACCAATTCTGAAGGAGTAAAGGTCAGTACCCCTACTCCCAGCCAACGGGTAGACCCTTTGGCTCCGATCCCCAGCGGGGTAAGAACCAGTATCAGACATATCACGGCAATTATCATCATCGGGAAAGCAAAATCTTTCAACCGGTAATAATTGATCCTCATAATGACTATCATGGTTATCAAGCCTATAGCAGCCCATATCAGCTGGCGTTTAAAGAAATAGTAGGCATTATGATAATCCAGATTGGCAGTTACCGCACTGGAACTGAAAACCATGATCAGTCCCACACCAACCAGAGCCAATGCGGTAATAAATAAAATGAAATCCGGCGGCCCTTTTTTTAGCCTCAATCCCTTATCCTCCTTGGCATAATTAAATTTAGATTATGCATGTAGGGAAGGAACAATAACGTCTTAACAGCAGGGTAATTGTTGCCGACAACCGGGCAATGCTTAGCGACGCAGCCATAATTAAAATCACTTAATCTTCTGCATGGCTGCAACGAGTTCGCAGAACAAATCCCCCCGCTGTTCATAACTGGCAAACATATCCCAGCTGGCGCAGGCGGGTGACAGCAATACCACATCTCCGGCTGCCGCCAATCGCCGGGCTGTCTCCACAGCAGTGTTAAAATCATTTACCTCATGTATATTCTGAAAACCGGTCTCCATGACTGCCTTCTTTATCTCTTCCCGGGCTTCCCCCAGCAGCACCAGTTCTTTTACTCTCGTTTTTATAAACCTGGCCCATTCGGAGAAATCGGACCCCTTGCTTCTTCCTCCGGCCAAAAGGACTATAGGTTCGCTAAAGGACTCCAGAGCCTTTATAGCCGATTCCGGGTTGGTAGCCTTGGAATCGTTTACATAGAGGACTCCATCCACCACCCCCACCTCTTCAATCCGGTGCCGGACAGCGGTAAAAGTTTTCAGAGTTTCCCCTATGGATTTGGTTTCAGCACCGGCAATTGCAGCAACCGCCACCGCACAAAGGATGTTCTCCAGGTTATGCTTGCCTCGAAGAGAAACTTCGTTTACCGGGCAAATCGCCTTGACCTGGTGGTCGAGGGCAAAATAAATCAGGTTATCCCTTACAAAAGCACCTTCTTTTAAAACCCGCTCGGTGGAAAAGTAAACTATCCGGGCCGGACATAATTCCCCCATTTTTCTGATATAAGCATCTTCATAATTTAACACCGCATAATCATCCCTGGTTTGCCGGGCAAATATCTTAGATTTGGCTTCCAGATAAGCCGGCATGGTCTTATGGCGATCCAGATGGTCAGGGGTTATATTTAAAAGGGCAGATATATGGGGTCTGAATTGCAAAGTGGTTTCCAATTGGAAGCTGGAGGCTTCCACCACAATCACCCCGGCGGACATGCCGTCAACCAGCGTGCTGAGCGGGATGCCGATATTCCCCCCGGCCAGTGCCGTCTGACCGTCGTGGTCTAAAATAGCCTGTAACAGAGAAACGGTGGTGGTCTTGCCATTGGTGCCGCTTATGGCATACATTGCAACTGCGGGGGATTTCAAATGATAAGCCAATTCCAATTCGCTTATTATAGGCAGGTTAAGCTGGCGGGCTGTTTTCAGGGGATCTATATCCAGGGGCACGCCCGGACTGGCAATCAGCATATCATAGTCTTCACGGCTTACTGGAGGATAGGTACCGGTATATATCTCTATCCCCAGTTTAACCAGCTCCTGCAGACTGTCTCCCAACTCAGCGCTGGTCTTGCGGTCACAGGCGGTCAGCAGCGCTCCCCTTTTAACCAGGGCTTTGACAGCCGCGATTCCGCTCCGGGCTATTCCTATTACTAAAATCTCTTTTCCTGCAAACTCCAATCTCTTTACACTTCCTATCTGATTCCAATCCCTTTAAAGGCCAGCAGGCCTAACACCGCCAAGGCCAGAGAGGCCAGGGTGAATACCTTGACTACTTTAGTCTCCGCCCAGCCCTTTAATTCAAAGTGGTGATGCAAAGGGCTCATAAGAAACACCCGTTTACCGGTAGTCTGATACGATATTACCTGTATGATCACACTTAAAGCCTCTATTACATAGACCCCGCCCAGGATAAGCAGAGCCACTTCCGAACGGGTTATGGCTGCTATCGCCGCCATAGCTCCGCCCAGGGCCATAGATCCGGTATCCCCCATGAATACCCGCGCCGGATAATGATTAAATATTAAAAAGCCGGCACAGGCCCCCACCAGGGCGGCACAGAAAATCCCCAGCTGATAATGCGCTGTCATGAGGCAAATCAAGACAAAAGCCAGGGCTACGAAAAAAGTAACCCCGGAAGCCAGCCCATCCAGGCCATCAGTTAGATTCACCGCATTGGAGGTGGCTATAAGGACCAGAATGAGAAAGGGGATATATATGTATCCCAAATCAATGACCGTCCCGCTGAAAGGGATAATTATCCAGGTCCCCCGGTGAAGATGATAAATCAGCAGCAGCCCAAACAGAACGCCGATTAAAAGCTGGAGCAGCAGTTTTTCCCGTGCTCTCAAGCCCAGTGACCGTTTAAGCACCACCTTGATATAATCATCCCAGAAACCTATGCCCCCGAAAGCTATCATCACTAATACCGCCGCCAGGGCTTCAGCATTGCTGCCTGCCATGATAAAGGTAGCCAGCATTACCGCCGTGATAATGATGATTCCTCCCATGGTTGGCGTACCCGCCTTGGCATAATGCCTGTGGGGGCCTTCTTCTCTGATACTCTGCCCCACTTTGAGCCGCTGCAAAAACGGAATCATAAATGGCCCCATCAAAGCGGAAACCACTACCGCAATTACTGCCGCAATTAAAATATTTATTATATATTCCTGCACCAGGCTACCTCCCCGGGTTAATTATTGTCTCCGTTAATTCATCAATCATGGTTTCCAATTGCATACCACGAGAAGCCTTGAAAAGCATGCTCCAGCTATTATCAACTCTGGTCTGCAGATATTGTACGCCCTCGGCTTTAGTTTCAAAATAATGCACCTGACGGGGATCCATCCCTGCTGTAATTGCGCCCCGAGCTATATCCCGGGCTTTTTCCCCCACGGCCACCAGCAGATCCACCCCTTCATAATGAGCCTTTCGGCCTACGCTCAAATGTCCTTCCTCTTCCAATGGACCCAACTCATACATATCTCCCAAAATAGCGGCATACCTGCCGGGGCGAGCTAATTGCCGGCCCGTTTCAAGAGCCGCGGCCATAGAAACCGGATTGGCATTATAAGTATCGTTGATAATAACTCCTCCAGCTTCAAGGCTTACGATATGTAAACGGTTGCCGCTGGGCCGGTAATCACGCAGACGGCTTCTTATAGATGCAAAATCTACCCCCAGGAGACTGGAAAGACCAGCGGCAGATACTACGTTTAAAGCTAATCGTGTGGCCGGAAGAGGAAAAAATATTTCTTCCCTCTTGCCGTCGGGCATCCGCATCCGGATCTGCATGCCTGACCCGGCAATTTTACATTCCTGGGCTTGAAAATCACACTCTTTATTATAACCAAAGGTATATAACGGGCAAGAATACTCGGCCGCCGTTTTTACCAGCAATTTATAGTCACCGTTGATTAAAGCGAAACCATCCGCGGGTATGGCGGTCAGCACTTCGCATTTGGCCCGGGCTATATTCTCCATACTGCCCAGCCTCTCCAGATGCACCGGTTCGATATTGCTGATCAGGGCACAGCTCGGCCGGGCAATGGCGGTCAGCCGCCGTATTTCTCCCCGCCCCCTCATCCCCATTTCCACCACTGCCGCCTGATAACCGGCATCCAGCTGCAATAAAGTCAGAGGCAACCCGATATCATTATTATGATTTCCTTCCGTTTTAAGGGTTTTCCAGGTAAAAGCCAGACAGGAAGCAATCAATTCTTTGGTGGTGGTTTTGCCCACACTGCCGGTAACTGCTATCAAGGGCAGATTAAACTGCATGCGGTAGGAGGCAGCCAAATCCTGCAAAGCCTGCAGAGTGTCGTCTACCAGAATGAGGGCGGTATTATCAGGGAACTCCCAATTTACCGGCCTTCGAGATACAACTGCGGCCCGGGCACCTTGGGCCAAAGCCGGGAGAACAAATTCATGACCATCAAACCGCTCCCCCTTGAGAGCGATAAAAAGCGACCCGGGCGGCACCCTGCGGGAGTCGGTAGTGATGGCGGATATAATCCCTTTATCATTTCCGTATATAATCTTCCCACCGGTGCTACGGGAAACAAATTCGAGATTTATCTGCACTGCTTGCCCAATCCTTTCAAAATCTCAGTAGCTACCTTTTTATCATCAAAATCAAGTACTTTATCTTTTACCAACTGGTAAGTTTCATGCCCTTTGCCGGCGATTATTACCAGATCCCCTTTTCGGGCCAGATGAATAGCCTGCCTTATAGCCTCCCGGCGGTCGCTTATAATGGCATAGCGTGAATCTTTGACTTTATCCAGGCCCGGTACAATGTCGTCAATTATAGCTTCAGGTTCTTCACTGCGTGGGTTATCTGACGTAACTACACAGAAATCACTATAACGGGCTGCAACCTCTCCCATCAGAGGCCTTTTGCCCCGATCCCGATCCCCTCCACAGCCAAAGACCGTTATCAATCGCTTCTCCGTCAACTTGCGTCCGGTGCGCAGGATATTCTCCAACCCATCCGGAGTATGGGCATAGTCAACCACCACGGTAAAATCCTGTCCCGCATCGACCTGTTCAAACCTGCCCGGTACCCCCTCTACTTTCTGCAATGCTTTCTGTATAATATCGGGGCTGATACCTTCAGCTAAGGCAACCGCAATAGCTGCCAGAGCATTATACACGCTGAATAAGCCAATAAGTTTCATCTTTACATTAAAAGTCCGGTCCTGATAGCCCACCGTGAAACTACTGCCTTTAAGGCTGCTTTTTACATTTAACGCTTTTACATCACTTTCATGATTTATAGCATATGTTATAGCTGGTGCTTTTGCCGCCCGGATAAAGTCCTGAGCATAATCATCATCTGCATTTACCACCACCAGGTTCCCTTCTTGGGGAGGTATCATGGCAAAAAGTTTTTGTTTGGCCGCCTTGTAGCTTTCCATGCTGTCATGGTAATCCAGATGATCCTGAGTAAGGTTGGTGAAAACCGCAACATTGAAATCTATCTCACTTACCCGGTAAAGATCAAGGGCATGGGAAGATACTTCCATGACCGCATAGCGAACGCCGCTATCCCGGCTGGTCCTCATAAAGCTTTCCACTTCCAGGGCTTCGGGAGTAGTACGGCCAAAATCCACGGTCTTATTACCGACCCGGGCATATAAAGTTCCCATTATGCTTGTCTTTAAGCCGGACTCCTCCAAAATAGCCCGGATTAAATGAGTGGTAGTAGTTTTACCGTTGGTTCCGGTTACCCCTATTACCCGCAAGTCATGGGCCGGCCGGCCATAAAAATTGGCCGCTGCAACCGATAGAGCCCTCCTGTTATCGGCAGTCTTAATAATAGTCAGGTCTTGGGGGAAATCACACACTCTCTCTACCATGATAGCGACAGCACCTTTTTGTACTGCCTGTTCGATATAGAGGTGGCCGTCGGTTTTAAAACCGCTGATACAGATAAACAGGTAACCCGATTTAACCTGACGGGAATCATAGGCTATGCCACTGATATCCACCTGCGGGTCACCGGTAACGATACTGAACTGGATTCCCTTTAGCAATGCATCTAATCGCAAACGCTTCTCCTCCCTTCGGCATTTTATCCCTCAATATGACCTTTAACTGAAGGCTTATTCACCTACCGGTTGAAACTTCACTTTTATGCTTGAGCCTCTGCTCACAACTTTCCCCGCAACCGGGGATTGTTCGTAGGCCAGGCCATACCCCTCAGGAATAAGATGCAATCCCAGATCCGAGAGAATTTTAGCTACCTCCCGCATAGATTTCCCCTGCAGATCAGGTATGGTTACTTCACCATCTTTGTCCCCCTTTTCAAAGGGAGACAGGGATAGTATTACCTGGGCATTTTTCTGCACCTTGGTTTTTGGTTTAGGGGTCTGCTGCCATACAATATTACCATCACCACTAACCTTTGCTTTCAGCCCCCGGCTGTTTAAAGCCGAAATCGCTTCCGCCAAAGGTAAGTTTACCACATCGGGGACTAAAACATTTTCTGCTTTCTCTATGGTTTTGTCATTCTCTTCCGATTTATACATAGGTACTTCCAGATAATGAAGTGCGTCCTGCATAATATTTTTAAATACCGGAGCTGCTACCCAACCGCCATAGTAAGGATACCCTTTCGGCGCATCAACTACAACCAGGCAGACCAGGCGAGGGTCGACTGCCGGAGCGAAACCAACAAATGAGGCCACATATTCACTTTTCATATAGCGGCCGTCAGCGCCTACTTTTTGTGCGGTTCCGGTTTTCCCCCCCACCCGATATCCTTCTATATAAGCATTTTTTCCGGTACCGTTTACAACTTCCCCCTCCAGGATGGAGCATAATTGCTGAGCCGTATTTTTTGATATGACCTGTTTAACCGTGACCGGGTCATTTTCTTTAACCACATTTCCTTTATTATCTATGACCTTTTTCATCACATGGGGCTTCATCAGCTTGCCATCGTTGGCCACCGCCGCTACCGCCGCTGTAAGCTGTATCGGAGTAACCGCATTAGCCTGCCCCATGGCCATAGTGGCCAGGTCAATCTGTTTGGCGCTCTTTTCCGGGACTAATATCCCCTCGGATTCCCCCGGCAAATCTACGCCCGTCAGTTTACCAAAACCAAAAGCGTTAATATAGCGGAAATATTTTTCCAGCCCTATATCCAGCCCTACCTGAACGAAGCCAACATTGCACGAATTTTCTACGATCTCGGCGAAAGTTTGGCTGCCATGAGCCTTTCTATCGGCACAGCCAATAGTTTCCTTGCCTACTTTTATATACCCGGGACAGAAGAAGCGGCTCTGGTCATTAACTACTTTTTCTTCCATAGCCATCGCCGCCGTGACTATTTTCATGGTAGAGCCAGGTTCATAGGCATCGTTTATAGCAAAATTCCTGCGGTTGGCGGCCGGAGATTTTCCAAAATTATTGGGGTCAAAAGTGGGTCGGGAAGCCATTGCCATAATTTCTCCGGTCTTGGGATCCATTACAATTACTGCCGCCGCTTTGGCCTGACGCTCCTTAAAAACCTTATCCAGTTCTCTCTCGGCAATATACTGTATAGTCTCGTCAATGGTCAAGATCAGATTAGCCCCGTCAACCGGGCTGATATATTTATGGGTGGCTTCGGGTATGGGCCGGTTGGCAGCGTCCTTTTCCACCACAATCCGGCCTTTGGTTCCCCCTACCAGTTCATCATAGTAGTGGTCTATTCCCTCCAGCCCGGTATTATCCACTCCCGATATTCCCAATACATGGCTGCAGAATACACCATTAGGATATTGCCGGTGGCTCTCTTCGGTAAGCCGGATTCCGGGCAAATCCATTTCCCTTATCTTTTGGGCTTGTTCAGGCTTTATCTGCCGTTTAATCCATACAAAGGAAGTCCTCTTGGTCAAAGTTGTCAACAGTTTTTCCTGGTCCATATCCAGCAGAGTCGCCAGTTTACGGGCTATCTCCTCATGCCGCTGGGATGCTACCACCTCGGCCGGATAAGCACATACCGAGTCGGCGCTGACCGATATGGCTAATTCATTGCCGTTGCGGTCGTAAATAATCCCTCGCTTGGAGGCTACCGGCTCATCCCGCATACGGTTCTGTTCCGCCTGGGCCGAAAGCTCTGCTCCTCTTACAAATTGAATCCAGAAAACTCTACCACCCAGCAAAAAAATACTCAGTGTAAATAAGAAAAAAAGCGTTGCTATACGCTTTCTTACCAGCAAACTCGTAGTTTGCATATAATGCACCTCATTTTTTTCTTAAATTACCGTTTTTCTGCCAGCAGCATCAAATTACTATAGAGTTTTTGCAGTGACCGTGCGGCCACATTTTTATTGTCCCCTTTGTCACCGGCTACCTTCTGGTCTGCTGTTTGAATCTTAGCCGGCTGGCCGGCCGTAACCGCAATAGCTCTGCTGGAATCCAGCTTGCACATTCCCAGTTGCTTGGTTGCCACCATTTCTACTCTATCCAGGGAAACCTGCTCCGCTATCTTAAACTCCAGCATATGGTTGGCATCCTGGAGCTTGGCAATATCTTTTTCCAGATTAACCATCTTATATCCCATATTAGACACAGTGACACAAAGGTAAACCAATATGATGGCATAAGCAAATGCAGCTATACCCACTTTAATCAAAGTTCTTTTTCCCGGGGCAGACTTTTTGTATACCTTTCTGACCTTCTTTACTGCTGGCGCCTGACCGGCAGAATAGCCATAGCTATGATCAAACTCGGCCTTGCGAGCCTGGCTCGCCTGTACCATATTATTCTTCCTCCCCTGATATTAGAACTATAATTTTTCCGCCACTCTGAGTTTTGCGCTTCGGGCCCGGGGATTGCGATTACACTCATCCTCCCCCGGCAGTATCGGTTTGCGGGTCAATACTTTCAAATCGGCATGGTGACCACAGGTACATACCGGGAAACCCGGGGGGCAAATACAGTTCCTGGCTTTTTCCTGCATAAATTGCTTAACTATACGGTCTTCCAGAGAATGAAAAGTAATTATACATAACCTGCCCCCAGTAAGCAGGTAGTCAAGAGCAACTGGCAAGATTTCCTCCAGGGCATCCAGTTCCTCGTTGACTGCAATTCTTAATGCCTGAAAACTACGCCGGGCCGGGTGTTTTTCCCGGCTGTAACGGGCAGGAACCGATGATTTTATAATATCCACCAGTTCAAGCGTAGTTTCTATCTGTTTTTCCCGGCGATACCTTATGATGGAACGGGCTATGCTTCTGGCATATCTTTCTTCACCATAAATATATAAAATTTTACTTAGAGCCTCTTCACTATATTGATTTACAATTTCTCTGGCATTCAGAGCCTGATCGGTATCCATCCTCATATCCAGGGGAGCATCCTCATGATAACTGAAGCCGCGCGCCCCAGTATCCAACTGCATTGAAGAAACCCCCAGATCCAGCATTATGCCATGTACTTTGTTAAGGCCTAACCCGTTTAATATTCGCGCTAAATGGCGAAAATCCTCGTGTACAAAAGTAATT
>DHCD01000096.1:64121-73272 GCA_002398105.1 Syntrophomonas sp. UBA4911 | reverse complement strand
TTTTGATCAGGCTGCCTCCGATCCCCCGGCCCCGGTATTCGGGGACCAGGGTAAGGAGCAGAATACGATATTCCTTATCTCCGCGGTGAAGATACAGCCTTCCCACCGGATTTCCGGCCTGCAGAATAATGCTGTACTCGGCGGCGGGATAATCTTTCCGCAGCTGTTCCTGTTCACAGCGGAACTGACGGACTAAAAGCTCTTGCTTCCGGTCCGGGCCGACGCCGGTTATCCATTCCAGATCCGGGCGGCCAGCGGCGAAGAGGCGGAAGATAAATGGCTCGTCCTCGGGCTGCTGCGGACGCAAGACCACCTTGTCCGTTTCCCCTGCGTCAGATGCCGGTCTTTTCACTTGCTCTCTTGCGCCGATGGCTTTCATAACCTTTCCCCCTAGTCTCGGGTAGGGAATATGCCATCAATACAGATAATATAATTCAAAGCGATGTAAGGCTGCAGGTTGCTGTGGGGCTGACCGCCGCCGGCGGCTGCATCAGGAGCAAGGGTTGTATTGGCGTCGCTCTGGGGTGAATAAATATTGTAATAGGTTCCTCTTTCCTTTTCATAGGAACCTGGAACAGTCGCTGGTCCAGGCTGTCCTACTGTGGCTGTTTTGGTGGAAGCCGGTTGGGCGTGAGAATGGGCCGGCATCTGAGGGGCTGTAAGGGTCACGGTTTCTGCGCCCCCTATCTCTCCCAGGGGATGGCTGGATAGACTGGGTCCCTGCCCCGCTCCCACGGGTACGCGCCCTCGCAGATCCGGCAGGGCAAAGGTGGCTCTCCCGTCACCTCCGTAAGTAGTTCCAAGCAAGGCAAAGAGCGCGGTATACTGAGATATTGCCAGGAGCTGTCCCTGACAGAACATCCAGCCCCGGGGGGCAAAATTGAGGGGCCACACAATGATCGTACCTATATATGCTTCCATTTATTGAATCTCTCCCTTCTTTATTTACGGCAGAAAATCTTAAGGGCTGATGCCATCGGCAGGGTAAGTCTGCCTGCTATTCCCTGCCGTCTATCCATACCGGACCAATCACCACCTCCTGGTAAAGCCCCATGTTACATCGGATGCCACGCATATGCATCCCCTTTCCTCCAGGGTCAAGCCCATATACTTATACCAGGGTGATGGTCAGGACTTGAATACCTTGAGTAGAATGAGTTTTTTTCCGTTAGGGCCCCGCAAACCGTTGGCTTGATAATAAAAGTAACTTAGGGCAAGGACTGCTATTGCCATAAAATCTATGTACTTACTTTTAATTCAACATTATGGGATAACTTTCCTTCTTATCCTCGGCCGGCAATGATATTTTTTTTATCTGCAAAATATGGAAGGTGCGCAGCTATCAGGACCTGATCAGGATGGCCGGCACTGCTTCAGAACGTTTTTTATATTTGAAAGTTCACTTAAAATAATAGAATAAAAAGGGAATTTGTAATTTTGGGGAGAAGGGAGTATAGAAGGGGGTAAAAAGCCGAGATGTTCGGTGCCCGGGAAGTTTATTTTCGACTGATAAGCTGGATGTAATAAGAGCGCATAATATAGAGCTGGTTGAGCCTTTCGCAGAGGGCTTTTCTTTCCTCCTGGTCTTCAGTCTGCATAATCTGCTGTTTAATTGCCTCAATACGGTCGACAATATTAATAAGCGACTTTTCGCGATAGCTGTATTTCATTTAATCTCCCAGATTCTTTATTTTTTATATACCGGGCGAAATTAAATCAAGATTTTGAATCTCTTCCTGTTATCATATTAGATTGAAACTATAAAAGTTCTCTATGAGTGAATGGGAAATATGTACTAACAGCGGTTGCGCCCTATGAGGGAATGGACCTGGCTATGCCCAAATAGCCATTTTGTTCCTGTACCCCCCTAGATGAATATGGTAAAATTCACAATAGCAATTTACGACTGGGGGTGGCGGCAATGGTAAAAAATAGTCTGAAAGTCCGTATTATTTTTTTGCTGGTCCTATTTAATTTATTGGTTTTTGGGTTCTTTGGCTGGAACAGTTTGGCTCTGCAAAGTATTCTGATTGATGATTTTGAAAAGGAATATATAGCCCAAACTTCGGATATGGTTATCGGGTGTGTGGAAGATACCCAAAAAGAGGTGGAAGTATTATCCGATTCCCTTGCCGCCAATGCTGCTATCAAAGAAGCTTTCAAGCAGGAAGACCGGGAAGAATTGCTTAAGCTGGCTCTTCCCATATATCAGCAATGGCAGAAGAATTATCCTATATCCCAGCTGAATTTCTTTTCCCCCGAAGGTACGGCAATTTTAAGGGCGCAAAAACCCGAGCAATTTGGCGATAATGTTGCTTCCCGCAAAGCATTGGCCCAGGCTATTCAAACCAAACAGAAGGTCGTGGCGGTAGAAAAAGGCGTCACTGGTTTTGGTATCCGCTGTATCACTCCATTAATAGAGGAAGATAAGTTAATAGGTCTTTATGAAGTTGGGAGCTCTATGCAGGAATCCATCGGCGATGCCCTGAATGATTTGAATCAGGGGGAATACGCCATCTTCAGCCTGGAGCAGCAGCGGAGTGCTATGCTGTGGCAGAGCGCCGCCCCCACAATAAAATTATCCGACCATGATCTGCAGGAACTGGCCCAGGGAAACAGCCTGGCTCGAAAAAGCAGCGATGACCGGCTGATACTGTCTTTGATACCTATTAAGGATGTAGAGGGCAATACTATTGCTTTTGTCCAGGGGGAGATTTCCCGGGATAAGTTCCTGCAGGCAGAGAACAAAGCTAAAAATCGTTCCCTGCTGATCGTGGCTGTTTCGCTGCTATTAGTATGTGCGGTGGCCTATTTTATTTTACACCGGGCCTTAAGACATCTGGCCCCTCTGAGAGATAGTATGATGCGGGTGGAGCAAGGCGATTTGACTGCGTTAGTTGATTTGACCAGTCGGGATGAAATCGGCCAATTAGCCCATGGATTTTCCGACTTGCTGGAACGTTTCCGGGAGGTCATGTATGAACTCTTCTCCAAAAGCTCAAGCCTTACCACTAATGCATATTTTTTAAATGATGTAGCCAGTTCATCAGTGCTTAAGCTGGAACAGACATCCAAACAGCTTCAGCAGGTAGGCGGTCAGCTGAAAGAGGCTGGCGGCAGCTTGCGCGAAGCTGATTCCGGAGTGGAAGAGATTGCCGGCGCTTCATCAATGGTAGCTGAGCAGGCCCAAAACCTGCAGACTACCTATCTGCAATTATCGGAAGCAGCTCAGCATGGCAAAGAAGAGATGAAAAAATGCGAAGAAATGGGACAGTTATTGGGCCAGCGGGGGCAGGCTACGGTTCAGAAAGCCCGGGAGCTGGAGAATATCTCCCGCGATATCGGAGAAATAACCGCTACTATTATGAGTGTTTCCGAGCAAACTAATCTGCTGGCCTTAAATGCCGCCATTGAATCGGCCCGGGCCGGGGAGCACGGACGCGGCTTTGCGGTGGTGGCCGAAGAGGTTCGTAAGCTGGCGGAACAGACCGCAGGGTATACGCGGCAGATCAGCGCTCTGATCAGCGGGGTACAGGATAATATCGGCAGTTTTGTATTGGATGTTGAGTCCATGGGGGATGCCATTGAGGAGGAGAACCAGACTACCAGCCAGGTTATTGCTACTATAGAGCAGATCATAAAACAGATTGTTAACATTCAGGATTCGGTTATGGATATTACCTCGGCCATGCAGGAGCAGAGCGCTTCTTCGCAGCAGATATCGGCGGTTGTAAGTACGGTAAATGACGCTATGCTGGGTCTGATCGGTACTTTGGAGCAGGTTATATCCGGTATAGACAACCAGGTGGATAATTTTACGGCTATCGTTGACATTGCGGGTGAGACCAACAAAATATCCGAAGACTTCCGGGATATCCTGGGTGAATATAACCTGCCCGACGAAGTGGTGTTAAGACAGGTTATGGACGATCATCGGGGCTTTGTCCGTAAATACCAGTTTATCGTCGAGCATGATCTTTTTGCCGACCCTGATGAGGTGCCCACTCATCTGCAATGTCGTCTGGGCCGTTGGCTCAACTCGGTTAAGGATGAGAAGATGCTGGAGATATATAACCGCCTGGTCGCCGATCATCATGAGCAGGTACATGCGCTGGCCCGTGAGGCTATAGCTCTCAATAACAGCGACCGCAAGGATGAGGCCAGGGAACGTCTGCAGGCGATGGCAGCGGCCTCGGACGGCATTATCGCGGCCTTGGAGCAATTGATAAATTATAAGCTTACGGGAGAGATATGAAGCCTGATCAGGCAAGCTGATAAAAATCTGCATCGGGCAGCCGGTCACACCCTTTGAGGGGGACTGAGCTGCCTGATTTTATTTTTAGCCTGATGATAGGGGAAGGTTGGACAGGCTAAAAATCCGGTCCGGAGGCGAATACACTGGTGGTTCTTTTCAGGATTCCGGCCATGTAGGCTAAAAAAACGCCGTAATTGATTAAGGCAACCCCTTTTTCCCCGGCGGTACGTATACGGGAGAGCATCTGTTTGCGGTTTAGCATGCAGGCGCCGCAGTGGATTATCAGCTTATAGTTTCCCAGGTCTTCAGGGAAGCTGCCGCCGCTGCACCAGTCCAGGGCCAGAGCGCCTCCTGCCTGTTTCTGAAGCAGACGGGGGATTTTAACCTTGCCGATATCATCTTCCTGGCGATGATGGGTACAAGCCTCGGCGATGAGTACCCGGTCGCCCGGTTTAAGATCTTCCAATACCTTTATGCCTTGCATCATACTTTTTAAATCAGCTTTGTAGCGGGCAAATAGTAGGGAAAAGGAGGTAAGGGGGATGGACTCGTCGACCAGGGAGGAGACGGCGGCAAAAGCCTGGGAATCGGTGATAACCAGGCGCGGCGGCTTGGTCAGAGCGGCCAGGGCAGATTCCAGCTCGGTTTCCCTGACCACCAGGGCCTGGGCGTTGTGGTCCAGAATATCCCGGATGGTTTGTACCTGGGGCAATATAAGACGGCCTTTGGGGGCAGCACTGTCAATAGGGGTAACCAATATGCAGACATCGCCGGGTAAAAGAATATCGCCTACAATACTTACATTTTCAAACCCTGAAGGTACGCTCTGAGCTATAAGCTCCCGCAGTTCCGCTATGCCCTCGCCGGTTACCGTGCTTGCCGGGTGCAGGGATAGTTCCAGTTCCTGCTCCAGCAGCGCTTTTGGAGTGTCATCCTGATCTATCTTATTCAAGACTGCCAGTACCGGTATATCCTGCCTGGCGAAGGCTGCCAGCAGATCTTTCTCAAAGCGGCTGATGCCCAGGAGCGGGTCGATGACCAGGATAGCCAGGTCAGTCTTATCCAAAACAGTACGGGTTTTCTTAACCCGCAGTTGCCCCAGGGAGCCCGCGTCGTCTATCCCGGCAGTGTCAATCAGTACGCAGGGACCCAAAGGAAGGATCTCCATGGATTTATAAACCGGGTCAGTGGTAGTCCCTGCCTCTTCCGACACCAGGGCAATATCCTGCCCCGTAATAGCGTTGATAAGGCTTGACTTGCCGGCATTGCGCCGGCCGAATATAGCAATATGGGGGCGATTAGCCCGGGGGGCGTCATTGATGCTCATATTCAGACCTCCGTAAAATATTCTGCCTCCTAAGTCCGTTGCCGCAGGGAACATATATTGTTCCCTGCGGGGCTGCAGTCTGGAGTTGATAATTCCCGCCGCTTAAAGTAATGCGGCGAGTCTCCCCATTGCCAGAGAGTCAGCTCGTAGCCGGCCTCCTGGATATCCTGCTTTAAATGCTCAAAGTCGCGGTATTTTTTATAGGCATAGAGCATATAGTCCTTGCGCTTTTCCTCCGGAGTAAGCACCGGCATGACGATATTGGCTCCGGCTTTCAGCCCCAGCCTGAGACCATCGGGGTGGATGCTCTGCAAGGCGGTGGAAGCTACCATATTTATGTCAGGCATTAAGATTCGGGCCAAAGCCAGCATGCGGATGCTAGTGCTGAAGGCATCGGGGATAGATTCCGGCTTTTCTTGAGCCAATGGCGTATCCGGATGAGGAATATAGGGGCCCATTCCCAGCATATCAATATCTTTGGCCAGGAAAAATTCAAGGTCCCCGGCCAGATCCTCATAGCTTTGGCCGGGAAGTCCGATCATCACCCCCGTACCCACTTGATAGCCGATTTCTCTTAAAGCTTCCAGGCACTCCAGGCGTCGGTTGTAATTCTGCTCCGGTGGGTGTATTCTCTGAAAAAGGAGCGGGTTGGAAGTCTCTATCCGCAACAGGTAACGGTGGGCCCCGGCGTCCCATAAGCGGCGGTATTGCTTGTAGGTAAGCTCCCCCAGGCTCAGGGTTATGCCCAGACCCGGCCCGCTTTTCTTGCTGCTGCATCTCTTTATGGTGCTGACCAGGTCAACCATAAAGTCCATCTCCCGGCCGGAAGAGAGTTCGCCGGACTGGAGGCAGATGGAGTGATAGCCGTCATTATAGGCCTGCAGGGCCAGCTCAATTATCTGCTCCCGCTCCAGATGATAGCGGCGGATGAGACTATTGCCCCGACGCAGACCACAGTAAAAACAATTGCGGGGGCAGCTGTTGGAGAACTCAATCAATCCCCGGGGATAAACGGCGCTGCCCAAATGCTGGCGGCGGCAATGGTCAGCCTTATCCAGCAGCTGCCGGTCCAGGCTGGGATCGGTATTACGCAAAATTTCGGCTATTTCAGTCTTACAGTCAGGCGTCATGATCCAAGCACTCCCGTAATGTCGTCTTTATGGCGTCAAGTTCAGGCGGAGTTACGGTCCGGACGTTATCTATACAGAGTCCGTATTCCTTATTTAACTGGATTTTAAGGGTGGAAGAGCTTATATCATCGGCTGCCTGGCCGTATATAAATGCCCAGCGGCGGCCATAGATCCGGGCCCAACGCACTTTCAATCCCGGATACAATTCATGCAACGCCTGGTGGCAGGAACGGATAATATCGCCGCTGTGCCGGTAATGTTGGTCAATCAGGAAATGTAAGCTATCCATCAATATTCCCTCCAGCCCTACAGGAATAAATCCCTTTCTCCAGCTTCAATACGGGCCAACATATCCAGGACCGTCTGTTTAACACTTTCATTGGGCAGCTGTTCCAGTTCCATGTTAATCAAAGGCTGGCCTACTTTTTGGGTTTCAGGGCTGGCATAGTCCAGCAGGTATTCTTTAAAAGTCAGAATGGCATTAGGCATGCACAGGTTGTGGATTTTGCCTTTTTTAGCTATGCCCATGAAACATCCTCCGGTACGCCCGCAACGGTAATCGGCGGTACAGAAAGAAGTGATAAAGCCCATCCGGGCCAGGGCCTGGATAGTCTGGTCCAGACTGCGGTTGTCGCCCAGGATGAACTGCTGGGTACTGTAATCCAGCGCCTCTTTACTATAACTGCCCACCCCGATATTAGAATCGGCATCCAACTGGGTGCAGCCTACCTTCAAGACATCATCTCTGATTTCGGCTCTTTCCCGGGCGGTGATTATCATACCGGTATAAGGCACTGACAGGCGGATAACCGTAACCAATTTTTTGAAGGTGTCGTCATTTACCAGATGAGGACTGTTGTTTATCCAGGGGGTGTTTACGGCCGGTTGCAAGCGGGGAAAGGATATAGTATGGGGGCCTACTCCGCCAAATTTCTCTTCCAGATCAATAGTATGGAGCAGCAGTCCCATTATTTCAAACTTCCAGTTATACAGGCCGAACAGAGCTCCTATGCCGACATCATCCACACCTGCTTCTATGGCCCGGTGCAAAGAATAGAGGCGCCACAGGTAGTCGCGTTTGAGCGGTCCCCGGGAATGCAGATTTTTATAAGTCTGATGATGATATGTTTCCTGGAATACCTGGAAAGTTCCGATTCCTACTTCCTTAAGCAGCTTGTAATCATCCCGGCCAAGGGGTGCCGCATTGACATTGACCCGTCTGATTTCGCCGTTATCGACTTTGGTATCATAGGCGGTACGGAGGGTATCGGCGATATAATGGACATCCGAGCGGGGGTGTTCCCCGTAAACCATTATCAAGCGTTTATGCCCCTTGCTTACCAGGGCCTTAACCTCATCCCGCAGTTCTGCGCTGCTCAGACTATGGCGGTGGATATCCCGGTTTTCATGGCGGAAACCGCAGTAGATACAGTTATTGACACAGTAGTTGCTGACGTAAAGAGGGGCGAAGGTCACTATCCGGCGCCCGTATACCTTGGTTTTGATCTCCAGACCGGCGCCGTACATTTCCTCCCACAATTCCTCGTCCGTGCAGTTAAGCAGAGCCGCGGTCTCTTCAGGCTGCAGACGCTGCAGTTCCAGGGATTTGGCTATAATCTCCCTGATCTCCGATTCATCCGGTTGCTGTTTTTGGAGCAAGGTTTCATTGATGAAATTTTCATCCATAAAATCCCTGCCCTGATTTAAGTACTTCTCATTTTCCTCGGGTCTGATTACATTATTGACCCACTCTTTAACTGAAACGCCCTCCATTGCACATTCCTCCGTTCATATTTGGTCGGCCAAAACACTGATCTGCAAACAAAAACGCTTACCCTGATAAAGAGTAAGCGATACTGCATAAGCCATGCTTAACCGATATATCCTTACCCCTTTAAATCAGTACCAACCTCATTATCAGGGAGTGTTTTTAACTTGTTTTTATTAAGAGGACTTGGTCAGGGCGCTCTTGACTGTTACCTGGGGCAGATTGCCCAGCTTGCCGGTAAGAGCTCCCAGTTCATCCGTACTTCCATCAACAATCAAAGAAATAACGGCAATATCTTTTTCCCGGTAGGGAAGTCCCATTCTGCCGATAATCATTTCGGCATGTTCGCTGAGTATCTGATTGACCCGTGGCACCGCCTCGCGGTTCTCAATTACTATACCGATAACCCCTATTCGCTTCTCACTCACATTTTAACCTCCGGGTTATTTATTAACAGATAGAAAAAACCACTAACCCTGAAAGGGGCAAGTGATTTTAGATGTACGTCTGTCTGCCCCTTTAAATCAGCCTGAACCTTTTTAGCAGGGTAATTGTATTTTTTCCAGTATAACCCTTAAATTTGCAATAAGCAAGTAATTATTTGAACGGCGGCAGGAGGATTGCTATGCCCTCTGCCGGCCTAGGAATCACGGCCGGCAAATATATTACCG
>DHCD01000096.1:61207-63903 GCA_002398105.1 Syntrophomonas sp. UBA4911 | reverse complement strand
CTTTATAACTTTTCGCCGGAGAATCAAGTGTGAACTTAAAAAGCAAGAAAGGAGTTTAAGGGTGCCAAAAATTGATGCAGTTAAAATCTTTCCCTCCCTGCATGATATACCGAGGGAATTTCGTATAGACAAATTTAGCGGGGGCCTGAGCTACTTGGTGAATGGTGAAGTATTGACTGCCGCTCAAGGGATAGAAGTGAGGTCTCCGCTGATGCTGAGGCAGCAGGGGGCTCCTGCTCCGTATATCTTGGGTGAATATGCCGATCTGAACCGGGAAGAGGCCCGGGCCGCCCTTGATGCGGCTGAGAAAGCGTGGGCTTCGGGCATGGGGACCTGGCCCCGGATGACAGCCGCAGGCCGAATTAATTGTATGGAAGAATTCGTTAAGCGTATACGGCCGCTGGAAAAAGACTTTGCCCTGCTGGAGATGTGGGAAATTGGCCGCCCCTACCCAGCCTGCCGGGATGAGTTCAGGCGTACGCTTCAATATATTGAAGATACTGTGGCCGCACTTAAAATAATGGAGAAAGAAGCCCGGCTGCTCAAGCGGGTGGATGATTTTATCTATCAGGTACGCAGATGTGCCCTGGGAATCTGTCTGTGCCTGGGCCCATTTAATTATCCCCTGAACGAGACTTTTGCCATGCTGATTCCGGCTTTGCTCACGGGCAACACCCTAGTGGTGAAATTACCCAAATACGGGTCACTATGCACCATCCCTCTGCTGGAGGCATTTGCCCGGAGTTTCCCGGCGGGGGTAATAAACATCATTAATGGCGATGGACAGACTATCATCACTCCCATCATTGAGAGCGGCAAGGTCTCGGTATTGGGCTTCATCGGGTCAACCCAGGTGGCCAATCTGCTTATCGGCCAGCACCCGGCCAATAATCGCCTGCGTACTATTTTAGGCCTGGAGGCCAAGAATCCGGCTTTCATATTTCCGGATGCGGATATTGAGCTCACGGTCCGAGAATGTATAAACGGTGCTCTGGAGTTTAACGGGCAAAGATGCACCTCGTTAAAGCATATTTGGGTGCACAGCAGTATCGCGGATGAATTCCTGGCGGCTATGAGCCGGGCGGTTGAGCAGCTGGTCTGTGGTATGCCATGGGAAGAGGGGGCTATGATAACTCCTTTGCCGGAAACAGGAAAATGCGAGTGGCTCAGTCATCTGGTGGAGGATGCTTGTCAAAAGGGGGCACGGGTGGTTAATGCAGGAGGAGGGCAGGTATATGGCAATCTATTTTATCCGGCCATAGTCTTTCCGGTTGATCCGGACATGGAATTGTATCAGGTAGAGCAGTTCGGCCCCCTGATACCAGTGACACCGTTTACCCGGATGGAGGAACTGACGGCCTATCTGGCTGCCAGTGACTACGGCCAGCAGGCCAGCATTTTTACCAGTTCTCCCCATAATGCGGCTCCGCTTATTGATGGGTTGGCTAACCAGGTGTCCCGTATTAACCTCAATGCCCAATGCCGCCGAGGGCCGGACCAGCTTCCATTTACCGGGCGCAAAGATTCAGCCGAAGGCACCCTTTCCGTTTCCGATGCCCTGCGCTCTTTTTCCGTCCGCTCCCTGGCTGTAGCCAACGAACAGGGGCGGGAGCTGTTTTTCGATGTCCTCAAAAGCAATAGATCCAAGTTCCTGAATATATAGACATGGCCCTGAACAATAAAAGTAAGAATCGTGCCCATACAGCGCGAAAAACAAAGATATGTTAAAATTGAATAAAAAAAGGGGGGAGGGGACCAGTGAAAGCCTTCGAAGTGATGAACCCGGATGGAATTTTTCTATATATTGGACAAACCATTCGGGATGCTTCAAACATGCTTATGGAAAGAGGAGTTAACGCAGCCCCGGTTTTAAACATAGCCAATGACTGCATGGGCATTGTCAATAAAAACTTGCTGCTTAACGCACTTCTTGCCGGTATATCAGGAGATACCGAGATAGAGCAGATAATGCAGGGTGAGTGCATTAATCTGGATTATGAAGAAGAAATCCTGTTTGACAGCGTTAAACTAATGGAATCCGCTGTGGTAAAAAAAGATGGTATTGCTGTTGGGATAATAGACAATTCCGATCTGCTCAGGGCTTTCGCCTGGCAGGAAGAAGAAGAAAAAGCCGGCTTGAAAGCTACCATTGATGCGGTATATACCCCGATTATAGCTATTGACAACGATGGCCGGATCAATATTTTTAACAAATTGATGTCCCGGGCGCTGGGATTGGAAGACCAAGCGGCTATGTATGCAATTGCCCATGAGGTTATAGATAACCCGGAAATTATCAGTTTGCTGTATGAAGAAATCACTTTTCCGGATAACAGAATAACCTTCAATGGACGCAGTTATATTCCGTTTCGCAAAGACGTATTTAAAACCCATGAACGCATAGGCCGGGTGCTGGTGCTGCGTGATATTTCAGAAGTAGAACTGCTGGTGCGGGAATCAGAATATACCAAAAGACTTAACCGCGAGCTGGAAGCTATTATTGAGTCATCCTTTGACGGGCTGTATGTAACTGATGGGAAGGCCGATACCCTCAGAATCAACAAGGGTTTTGAGCGCATTATGGGTATAACCCAGGAACAATGCGTAGGGCGTAATATGGCAGACCTGGTCAGGGAGGGAGTATTTTCCCGCTCCGGAACTCTGGCCGCTTTGGAAACCGGAGAACGGGCCAGCCT
>DHCD01000096.1:33146-60964 GCA_002398105.1 Syntrophomonas sp. UBA4911 | reverse complement strand
GAAGAGGGTAATATAATCCTGGTAGTTACCAATGTGCGTGATATAACCGAACTTAACGAGCTCCAGCGAAAATTGGAGCATGTTCAGGGTCTGCGGGAAAGAGAAATGGAAGCCGTTATTGAATCAATGTTTGACGGCCTCTATGTTACTGATGGTCAGGCCAATACCTTAAGGCTCAACCAAGGCTTCGAACGCATAATGGGCATAACTCATGAGCAATGTGTGGGGCGTAATATGGCAGATCTGGTCAAGGAAGGAGTATTTTCCCGTTCCGGAACCCTGGCCGCCCTGGAAACCGGGACCCGAGCCAGCCTGACCCTTACTGCCAGTACGGGCAAAGAGGCTCTGGTTACCAGCAATCCCATTTATGATGATGAAGGCAATATCATTATGGTAGTTACCAATGTCAGGGATATTACGGAACTTAATGAATTACAGAGAACGCTGGAACGGATAGCAGGGTTGCAGGAATTGTATAAGACCGAATTGCAGCAGATGAAACTGGAAAATTCCCGTAATCTGGTAATGACTTCAGTTAAAATGAAAGAACTGGTTAATATGGTCATACGGGTTGCGGCAGTGGATTCAACCGTACTCATCCAGGGCGAATCAGGGGTCGGTAAAGATTTGATTGCTGAAATAATCCATTCCAACAGTAACCGCAAAGAGGGACCGTTTATTCGGGTAAACTGCGGCGCCATACCGGAGAATCTTCTGGAATCGGAATTATTCGGTTATGAGGCCGGAGCTTTTACCGGAGCCAGCAAAACCGGCAAGGTAGGTTTATTTGAACTGGCCCGGGGAGGGGTCCTGTTTCTGGATGAAATAGGGGAATTGCCTTTAAACCTGCAGGTTAAACTGCTGCGGGCCCTGCAGGATAGAGAAATCAGCCGCGTCGGCGGCGTTCACCCCATTAAGGTTGACAGCAGAATTATAGCCGGAACCAACCGCGACCTGCTGGAGATGATAGAAAAGGGACAGTTTCGTCTGGATCTTTTTTACCGTCTTAATGTTATTCCCATCAATGTGCCGCCATTGCGGGAACGCCAGGAGGATATCCCGGTACTCATGAATTATTTCCTTAATGTTTTTAATCAGAAGTATCAGATGAGAAAGCGGCTGGACAATAGTGTTTATAACTGTCTGGTGGAATACAGCTGGCCGGGCAATGTGAGAGAACTGGAGAATCTCATGGAAAGGCTGGTGGTCACCAGCATCAATAGCATCATTAATATTAAGGATCTCCCGGCTAATATAAAAACTACTGCCGCGGTAGCGCAAGTGGGAGAAAGGCTGCTGCCGCTCAAACAAGCGGTGGAAAATACTGAACGCGCTTTATTGGAGACAGCGTTTACCCGTTACCGCTCCAGCTATCAGGTAGCACGAGTGCTGCAGGTTAATCAATCCACTGTGGTTCGCAAGGCCCAGAAATATGGGATAAAACATTAGAAAGAGCCTGGTGCAGGCAAGGGACCTGGCACCAGGCTCTTCTGGTAAAGGTGTATTAAAAGAGAACATTGCTGTAATCCAAAATGATTATCCCTTAGCAATTCTTATTGGATTTTCTCCAGATATTCATCTTTCCGGCTTCCTTTATCAACTCGTCTTTGAACTGGGGATGAGCAATACTGATCAGAGCTTCAGCCCTTTCCCAGGTACTCTTGCCCTTCATGCTGGCTATGCCGTACTCGGTCGCAATCATATGGGTCGCGGTCCGAGGTGAGGTGACTATGGCGCCGGGGGTGAGGATAGGTTTGATACGGGATACCAGTCCATCCTTGCCCTCAAAAGTAGAGGTCATGCAGATGAAGCTCTGTCCATTCTTGGACTTGTAAGCTCCCTCCACAAAGTCGAGCTGACCACCGGTTCCGCTTATGTGCCGGGGACCTACGCTTTCGGAGCAGACTTGTCCGAACAGATCAACTTCAATGCAGGCATTGATAGAAACGAAGTTGTCTATGCTGGCCACAACTACCGGGCTATTGGTATAATCGACTGAATAAGCTATAATACCGGGATTATCATCTATGAAGTCATAGAGTTCCGGACTGCCCATGGCAAAAGAAAATACCTGTTTGTATTTATCTATATTTTTATAGGCGCCGGTGATTTTTCCGGCCTTGCTCATCTTCACATAGGCGTCCACATACATTTCCGTGTGTACACCCAGATCTTTAAGATCAGATTCAGCGATCATAGCACCCATAGCATTGGGAATGCCGCCGATACCAAGCTGTATGCAGCAGCCGTTGGAAAGGCGGGCAATAATATGCTCCGCTATCTTCTGCTCAGTCTCACTGGCTGCTACGTCCGGCAGAGCAGGTAAAGGCATGTTGCTGCTTTCCACCACGTAGTCAACCTGACTGATGTGAATGCACTCCTGATTGCCGCCCAATACCCGGGGCATGTTGGTATTGACTTCCAGAAGCACGTACTGGGCTTTTTCAATCGCGGCCCAAGTTGAAGGGGCTCCGGCTCCAAAGCTGAAGTAGCCATGTCTGTCCATGGGGGAAACAGTCGCCATAAAGACATTGGTGGGGTCGCAATCTTTTCTGGTCATCATGGGGCATTCGTGGAACTTCATCGGAATATAGGACAGGATGCCCTGATTGTAATACTTGCGGTCCAGTCCTCCGCAATGCCAGGAGTTCCAGTAAAAGTGTTCTCCCGTTGGGTCGGCTTCATTGGTGTAATGAGGCCAGGCGCCTATGTCGCAGCGGATTTTTACATCCCATAACTCATCTTTTCTTTTGGCCAGAGCGGCGTCCAGCTCATTGGCGCCCGCAACGCCAAAGGCATGTTCGACCCAATCGCCGGATTTGATTACCTTAACGGCTTCATCCGCAGTTACTAATTTCTTTTTATATTCATCTTGCCAAGTCAAACATAATTCCTCCCTTTGAGTAATATGACATTTGTTATATATAGTGCGGAGTTCATAGGAACTCCGCACTATGCTACGTTAATTGCCGCATTGAAACTTAAATACTCGCACCAGACTACATAAGAGCGTCTTCGGGGCAGTCAATGGCACTGGTGTCGGCAGCTTTCATGGCCTTCAAGGTCCCAAAGACACCGGGCACAACGTTTAGCACATAGAACCTGGCAGTGGCGATTTTGCCTTTGTAGAAGTTCGCATCAAAGTGGTCTTCACCCAGTTCCGCGAGCTTCTTGGCCGCCAGCAGGGCCTGATCCAGCATCAGTTTACCGCAGATGATCATGGAAGCGGCATGCAGGACCCGGGTGCCGAAGAGCTGCCTGTTCTGCGGCTTATTGGCTCTCCAGTCTTCAACCAGGGCGATGATTTCCTGGTAAGCGGCGAAAGAATCTTCCATCATGGCAAACTCAGGGGCAAATTCCGGAGATTTATTTTCCGCAATGAAGTCGGCGATTATTGCAAGCCATTGCTTCATCGGTTCGCCGTCCCTCATGGTGGACTTGCGGCCGGTGAAATCCTGGGCATGCATGAAGTTGGTGCCTTCCCACAGGGAATAGATCTTGCAGTCCCGGGCCAGGGAAGCCGGGGCATATTCTTCAATGAAGCCATAGCCGCCGTGGCACTGGATGGCTTGTTCAATGCTGACCCACGCCATATCCGATACATAGGCCTTGCATAGCGGGATGTTGATCGCGGTCAAGTCGTCATAATGCTTCTTCTCGGCCGGGTCGGTAGCATCGTGGGACAGGTCCTGCCAGAAGTAGGTTTGATAGAGTAGAGCCCGGCAGGCTTCCGTTATGGACTTCTGGAACATCAGCATGCGGCGGACATCTTCGTGCTCAATGATTCTGACACTGGGCCCCTTCGGATCAGTGAACTTGGGACTCTGCACCCGGATTTTGCAATAATCCAGGGCGGCGTAGTAGGCAGAAGCGATGCAGCCCAGGGCGAATGTGCCGGTGTTCAGACGTTCTTCGTTCATCATTTGGAACATCTGCGCCATACCTTTACCGCGGCCGTCTACCGGTCCGTCGCCGATCATCCAGCCGTAGCAATTGTCATTTTCGCCGAAGGACAGGGACAAAGTGGAAGAGCCGTGGATGCCCATCTTGTGCTCAATGCCGGTGGAAGTTACATCATTCCACGCTCCTACGGAGCCGTCTTCATTGACCCAGAATTTGGGTACGATCAAACAGTTAATGCCGGCGGTTCCCGGTTTTCCATCCGGAGTCTTGGCCAGTACCAGATGAATAATATTCTCCGCCAGGTCATGGTCGCCGGAGGTGATGAAGCATTTCTGGCCTTTAATCTTGTATAATCCCGGGGTGTCGGTGGGGAAACATTTGGTGGCGACCGCGCCGACGTCGGAACCTGCTCCCGGCTCCGTCAGACCCATGGTGCCGCCCCATTCGCCCGAGAACATCTTGGGCAGGAAGCGCTCTTTCAGTTCTTCCGAGGCATTATTCTGAATAACGGTGGTAGCGCCCGCGGTCAGGCACCAAAACATGACTATCGCGGGGGAAGCACCGGATTGCATTTCGAGAATGGGAGCATACCAGGACAGCGGCATACGGCCTTCTTCCGAACGGTTGGCAAATTGAGGTCCGAGACCGGCTTCGCAAACCGTGTTGTAGACAGCCTTGAAGGAGTCGGGACTGACGACGGCATGTTCGTCACCGCCGACAAACTTCATACCGATTTCATCGGCATCTTTGTTGGCCGGGCAGAGGACATCGCGGCAGATTTTGAAACTGACATCAATGAAGCCGTCAAAATCGTCGATCCCGTAATAGTCTTTATAGGCGTCGCAGGACAGAAGCTTTTCCATATCAAGCCATTCTTTAACCGCGAATTTGATGTCCCGCGTCTGATAGAGATAATTATTATGTGGCAAAATAAACCCTCCTCAAATATTTAATCTTGGATTTATAATCTCTCTACAATCATGGCGGTTCCCATACCGCCGCCTATGCAAAGGGTAGCCAAGCCATACTTGGACTCGCGCTTTTGCATTTCATACAGGAGAGTGACCAGTATTCTGGCCCCGGAAGCCCCGATGGGATGGCCTATGGCGATGGCGCCGCCGTTGACGTTGACTTTATCCATCTTGTCCGCCCAGCCTAATTCACGGGCCACAGCTATGGACTGAGCCGCAAAGGCTTCGTTGGCTTCAATCAGGTCCAGATCATCCACGGTCATGCCGGCTTTTTCCAAAGCCTTGCGGGTAGCGGGTACCGGGCCTACTCCCATGATTTTGGGGTCAACTCCGCCGGAAGCGTAGCTCACTACTCTGGCCATAGGCTTGATGCCCAGTTCATCCGCTTTTTCCTTGGACATAACGATTACGGCGGCGGCGCTGTCATTGATACCGGACGCATTGCCGGCGGTTACGCTGCCGTCTTTCTTGAAGGCCGGCTTCAGTCCGGCCATTTTATCCAGGGTAGTCTGGCGCGGATGTTCATCGGTGTCGAATACCAGGTCGCCTTTCTTGCCGGGAATGACTACCGGTACGATCTCGTCTTTAAATCTGCCGGAAGCGATGGCGGCGGCAGCTCTTTCCTGGCTCTGGAAACCAAACTGATCCTGTTCTTCCCGGGTAATGCCGTAGAGGTCATTGACGTTTTCCGCGGTAACTCCCATGTGATAGCCGTTAAAGATTTCCCACAGGCCGTCTTTGATCATGATATCAATCAGAGCGCCGTTGTTCATGCGATAGCCGTAACGGGCTTTATCCAGGGCAAAAGGAGCGGCAGTCATGTTTTCCATACCACCGGCCAGGACGATATCGGCATCGCCGGCTTTAATCACCTGGGCCGCCAGGCTGACGGCTCTTAAACCGGAACCGCAAACTTTGTTGATGGTAAATGCGGTGGTTTCCTGAGGAATACCGGCATGAATCATAGCCTGGCGGGCTACGTTCTGTCCCAGACCCGCCTGCAGAACACAGCCGAATATAACCTCATCTACCTGCTCGCCTTGAATCCCGGCCCGTTTCAGGGCTTCGGCCATAACTACCTTGCCCAACTGTACCGACGGAGTATCCTTCAGAGTCCCACCAAATGTACCTACCGGAGTTCTGCAAGCCCCAACCAGAACAACTTCTCTACTCATATATTTTCACATTCCTTTCTCTCTTCAAATTATTAATTAATTGTAATCAAAGAATCCTTTACCGGTCTTTCTGCCCAGATGACCGGCTCTCACTTTCTGTTTGAAGGACAGGGCAGGACGGTATTTGGAGTCGCCGAATTCGTTCCAGAAGTAGGTCATGATCATTAGGCAGACATCTATACCGATTAAGTCGGCCAGAGCCAAAGGACCCATAGGCATATTGGCCCCCAGTTTCATGGCCTTATCAATTTCTTCCGCTGAAGCTATGCCTTCGGTGTAGAGAATAGCAGCCTCATTTATATAGGGGATCAACACCCGGTTTACGATAAAGCCCGGAGATTCCTTCATAGGAACAGGCTCTTTGCCGATTTTATTGCTCAAGTCGACAACCACATCAATAACTGCCTGGGAAGTCTCCGCCCCCGGTATTACTTCCACCAGTTTCATAGCCGGAACCGGATTAAAGAAATGCATGCCGACAATCTTATCAGGACGGCCGGTGGCGGCAGCAATTTCAGTAATGCTCAGAGCCGAAGTGTTGGTTGCCAGGATAGTATCCGGGCCGCAGATGCCATCCAGTTCTTTCATTACTTTTCTCTTCACGTCAATATTCTCGATAATGGCTTCAATAACGATATCAACTTCTTTAAAAATGTTATTATCTGTAGCTGTGGACAAAAGACCTTTATATTTTTCTACATCTTCAGGAGTCTTTTTGCCTTTAGCAGCAGCTTTATCCCAATTTTTAAGTATACCGTTCATCCCACGGGCAACAAATTCTTCAGCAATATCAACTAATACCACCGTATACCCGGCTTCAACACAAATCTGAGCAATACCAGCTCCCATGGTGCCTGCTCCCAGAACTCCGATTTTATTTATAGCCAATTTTCTTACCTCCCTAATTTATAAATAACCATCACTTACCTGTAAAATTAGCTGACCGTTTCTCTATAAATGCTGTCATTCCCTCTGTTTGATCCTCGGTACTGAAGCACAGGCCAAAAAGGTCTGCCTCAATAGTCATGGCCCGGTCTATATCTGTCTGTAAACCTTCATTGGCAGCGGCTTTGCAGAAGCGAACCGCCAGCTTGCCTTTGCTTATGATTCTGCCGGCAATAGCTTTTACAAAATCCGTGAGCTCCTCCGGTGCTACTACGTTATTTACCAGACCGATGCGGAGAGCTTCCGAGGCGTTGATTACATCAGCAGTGTAAAGCATTTGGCGCGCCATACCGGAACCTACCAGACGCGGTAAACGCTGGGTTCCACCAAATCCCGGAGTTATTCCCAATCCGACCTCGGGCTGTCCAAACTTGGCCTTAGAAGAAGCAATACGGAAGTCACAACACATCGCCAGTTCACAGCCACCGCCCAGAGCGAACCCATTGACGGCAGCGATAACCGGCTTTTCCATAGCCTCTATCATGCGAAAGACCGTTTGTCCCAAGGCACCAAACTCTCTGGCCTCGACTGCGGTGAGATTTTGCATAAAAGCAATATCGGCACCAGCTACAAACGCTTTATCACCTGCTCCTGTAATTACCAATAAGTCTATGTCAGGATCACTATTAATGCTGGCAATAGCATCTTTCATTTCCAGCAAGGTATCCCGGTTTAAAGCATTTAAAGCTTTAGGCCGGTTAACGTAGAGAGTGGCGAGACCGCCCTCTTTCTCTAAAATCAGGTTTTCGTAAGCCATTTTAACCTCCCTCCAAACACAAATAAGTAACTAAACCCCTCCAGAAAAAACAAACTGATGGACTTGAAATCTTAAAGTATCATTCCCCCCTCTCCCCATGAAGCTTAGGATTTAATATATATATTAATGTAAGATCGCAAGGTTGGCCATATTTATGATAGAATTGATATGAACCCCCATCCCGGCAGACGCATAAGCGGTACAGGATGCCAATAAAAAAGGGTGCTACTGTTCCATGATGGTTTAAGAGCTCGACTCCATGAGGCAAGTTTTCTTAAAAACAGGAAAGGGTGGTTTCCTGCCAGCCATCATAGAGCAGTAGCGAGTATATATAATGACATTTAAGGGGGTTACAAATTAATCGAATATCACCTGTTCTATATACAAGCAATAAACATGCCAATTCTGGAATAAACTACAGAGCCCAGTTAAGTCCCGAAAAATGGCCATTGGAATATATTTCCACAGAGAATAAGGAACAGAAAAAATGTGATAATGCATATTTGCATTGATAAATAATGCAAATATGCATTATCACATTTGTGAATTTGAGTGCTTGAAGAGACGCCAGGAAATAAGAAGAATCCTAAGAAAATTGGCATTGCAGAGATGCAGAGTAACCATTCCGGCAACCGGCTTAGATAATAAACAAGTATTGTCATTTTTAAAATATAGATTTGATAAAACACTGCTCCTGTCAGGAGACAAATAATTATTATCGTATAGCTTAACAGACAGTGTAAGCTTCTGCGGACACATTGTCTTGGCCGCTTAGGAGACTTGGAGGGCGGAATAATGGCAGTTTGATTGCCATGACCTTTAGGTGATGCAGTTATGCATTATATTTTTTTATATGGGCAAAAAAAATAGTTATCAAGCATAAATTTATGGAATTTCAAGCAATTTTTAAACATTAGCCATAAAATGGATATTAAAATATCCTGAGTTTTTTCACCTTCTTCCCATGCCCAGGAGAATATTAGCGTCAAGTTTTTCATAGCATTCTCCGATATTAATTCCATAATGAAATCTGAGGTGAGAGGTTTGGTCACAATAGAATCATTGAAAGATAGTATCAGGAAAAACGCCAGGTTATGGACAGCCTTGTGGATTTTACTAATGCTTAATATAGCAACTGTTTGTGCCCTCAGTCAGGGCTTTTCCATTCTATGGGTAATTTTAGTTCTATTGCTGACCGGATTGGGTATCATGTGGATACAGAGCCAGATCCAGAATACGTCGGTGGAGGATGTGCTTCCTCCGGAGGTACAAGCAGATCTGGATGCTATGATGGAGGAAATGAAACCACGCTGTGATAAAATATTTGTGGAAAAAATTGAAGAGATGACCAATCCTCTTATAGATAGCCTGCACAAGGATTTTACTAAAGGATTGGAATGGCTTTGGGAGGACGGAGACGATTTTCTGGCTCAGGTGGATGAATGTATAAACCAGAGTGCTTCGGTCCTGAATCTGGTTGATTCACTGAGCGAAGAAAAATCTAAACTCACTAATCAGATTCAGGAAAATCTGGTGCTGTTAAACGGCGTAGTGAGCAATATGAGAAAGAGTCGCGAAAACAGTTTCCTTAACCTTGACGATTTTTTTAAGGGCAAAGTAGATGATTGGAAAAACGGCATGGAGAAAGAAAAAGTCATTTTCTATGATTATATCTATAATTTATTGCAGCAGCAGGTCAAGATACAGCAAGAGGAACTGGAGGATATAACAGAATATTTCAATGTTTATAAATTAGGAGAGCAATTTTCAGTTATTATGGAAAAAAACCTGGAAGGCCGGTTGCAGTCCTTTCAGGATTCCGTTATCCGGGAATTGGAGGAATTCTCTGCCGATGTAGTCGGAGGAATGCAGAAAAACACCCTCAATTTGCACAACACCTTACAGGAAATTGACGATATGATGATGCGCCTGATAAATGATTATCGGGGAGAAAACAGTCTCCTTTTGCGGCGTCTGGATGAAGCCAGAGGACGGATAAAGGAAGTGGGGGAGAAATCCGGCGATATTCTGGTTACTCTGGCCTGGCAGGATATATTGGTGGAAAAGCGCTGGCAGGATATAGAGGAAAAGCTCTTTGCAGTCAGGAACCGGGTTTTGGAAAGCGTAGAAAGCGAAGTGGTTGCGTATATCGGGAACGGCCTTGATGCGGAGATTCAGGAATTTTCAGCTCTGGCCCGTAATCCTGAGCATATGGTCTTTTACAAGTCAGTGGTTGATGCGGAACTTATTTATCAGCTCTACAACGGAGGAAAACTGCCGGAACTGATCGGAAACGGGGTATATTCCCTGCTTCAGTTTAGTGGTCCCGTAGAGATCCTGATGAACAAAAGCCTGCGTTTAAGTGAAGAAGGTATAAAAAACCGCAAGACTATCAGGGAAAAGGTTAAAAGCGGGGAATACCAGCAGTTGTTTAACCGGATAATACAAGTAACCGCAGCGGAAAGTCCGGTCCTGGCCAAGCATCTGGACGACGTTTTTCCCAAGCTGTTTAATGCCTTCTGCAACAACCCTTATATAAAGCAAAAACCTGATAACCTTAACCAGGCTGCCTGGTCACTGTTTATGGAATTAATCCAAAACCCGTCTCATGAGGATGAGCTCTACCTGCTGGTGGGACTTTTGCTGGTTATTCACCTGCTGCGCAATAAATATATTCACCCTTTAAAAAATAACCCTATTGATCTGCAGAATGAAGATGACCTGCCGGCTATGCGGCAAGCGGCTATCAAGGCTATTAACCTGGCTTTAAACATCAATTTAAGAGGTATAGCCAGACTTAGTTTCCGCTCCAGCTGATTAAGTCCAGGGTATGGGGGAAAATTTTGGTTTAAGGCTGGTGAACAGTTCTATATATTAATTGTATGTCTGGTGGTTAAAATCTGTATAATATAAGCAACACTCTTTTAGGGCAGAAGGAGCAGGCTAGATGATTCCACTTAGAGACAGCACTCCCAGCAAGCATTTTCCTCTTGTTACCGTTTTCCTGATTGCTGTTAATTTGTATATTTTTTATTATGAGACTCAACTGGGGCCGGGTATAGAAAATCTCTTTTATACCTTTGGCCTGATTCCGATACACTATTCCAATTATCAGATGCCTGGGGGCGGATATTATTCTTTCCTGACCTCTATGTTTCTGCATGGCAATTGGATGCATGTTATAGGAAATATGTGGATACTATGGCTCTTTGGGGATAATGTCGAGGATCATATGGGTAAAGGCAGGTTCTTGCTTTTTTATCTGCTCTGCGGTATTGCTGCGGGATTTACCCATGTTCTGGTCAACCCTGCCTCTACCGTCCCGGTTGTGGGTGCTTCGGGGGCGGTCGCAGGGGTAATGGGAGCCTACTTTGTTATGTTCAGGAACGCCAAGGTGCTTACCTTTGTACCGCCTTTATTTTTGCTCAATATTCCTGCTTGGATATACCTGGGGTTCTGGGTGCTGTCGCAATTATGGTCCGGTGCGACGGGCTTAATTGCGGCAGACGGCGGTGGACAGATTGCCTTCTGGGCCCATATAGGCGGCTTCCTGACCGGAATGCTTATCTACCGCTTCTTCCTCCGGTCCCAAAAAGAGTATTCCAATTAAGAATCACCCTACCTCCATAGCCTATGGAACGAATACCCTACGGGGACATGCAGCAAGCAGCCAATTTTTTTGACGCAGATATACGCAGATAAACTTTTTTTATCAAAAGCATGGCTGCGGGGGTACAACCAAAAATGAAAATACTCCAGCAGTTCTGCTATTTTTTGACGCGGAATTCAGGGAATTTGGAAGGAAGAACGCGGAAGAAAGAAAACTTTAATAAATTCCGCGGGTTCCGCGTCTTTTTTATTGATGAATCTGCGTAAATCTACGTCTGTTTTATTAATCAGACTTCGGCCGTCTGATTGGTTTTTCCCTGGGCGCGTTTTATTATCCGGTCAATATTTTCGCTGGCCTGACGATAATCTTCATTAGCTCCTTGCAGGAAATAAATCGTGTTCTCGATACGTTCCTGACTTGCCTTAATTTCCGACCAGTGGCATTCCTCTTCAAAAAGATTCATGCACTCCTGCAGGTTTTGAGCTCTTCCGGTCTCCAGATAATGGCGAAAGAGATTTAGGGTATGGCTATCCTGATAGATGGAGTGAATAAAGGATTTAGCTAAAATGGTGTTATATATCTGCAGGCTTTTATGGCACTTCTTGATTTTATTTTCCGCCATCTCTATGTCCCGGAAACAATTATCCATCAACGTATCCTGATAGCCGGACCAATTTTCCAGCACAGCTTTAAAGCGATCGCAAGCCTTCTCATATTCCCGGTAGCGGATAATATAAATCTTCATATCATGGTTATAATTGCTGCCGGGATCTTTTTCACTGGTCTTCTTTTTGCGGTTAACGATTCGGCTGAAGGGGATCAGATTATTGCTATGAACCTCTTTTTCCTCTTCTTTTTGAGGCTTTTGCGGCAGGTTGTCCGGTTCCCGGGGCTTTAGATTTTCCTGCTCAACGATGGCATAACGCTGTTCCAAAAACTTGTTCATATAATTGACATGGCGATTCACTTTTTCTATTTCCCTTAAAGAGGCCAGGCACATATTAATATCTTTGATTAGTTCGCTTTCGTTGCGAGCTGGTTTTTTATTGCCTTTTCTGCTTTTATAATAGGAGAAAAGCTCCGCATCCATTTCCGGGGTGCGCTCCAGATTAATCAGGATAGTCAGATCTTCGGCAGTTAAAATCTCGGCGGGGGAGGGATTATCTTTGGTTAGATATATACAGGTATTAGTCAGGGGATAATAGTAAGGACCGACCGTATTCAGGTATTCATTGCTGTTGAAGTTTTCCAGGTCGGATTCCAGATCAATCTCAGCAAAAAACAGCTCCCATTCCCGGATGGGGGCTCCGGCATCAGTGTTTTCAGCCGCCATTTGCTTCATCTCCCAATAAGTGCTTAAAGGAATAGTGAGTTGCGAGTTATAATAATAGGTAAGAACCACATCGGGAAAATAACCGCTTATAAGTGAAATATCAGGGTAGCGGGGCTCGTCCTTATTCAAAAAGGTAAAAAACACAGGGCAATCATCCTCCTTAAAAATAATATCCAGCTGCGCTATAGACCATTTCTATATATTTACATTTTTTCCTCCTTTTTTAAAAATAAAATTTTTTGACTGTTCCTGGTTTATTAAAATTAAGCAATCGCCTATAATATTGGATAAAATCTCTATTAAACAGAGGAGACAAAATGATGTTTAAAGCAGTTCTTTTTGACCTTGACGGTACGTTGCTGCATATAGACATGGATTATTTTCTTAAGCAGTATTTTAAAAAAATGATGGAGCTGGCGGCGGAGATGGGCTACCGGGAAGGGAGTCGCTTGGTGGAGCAGATTTGGCGCTCTACCGATGTGATGATTGCCGACCTTGATCATGAAACTTCCAATGAAGAAGTATTTATGCGGGATTTTTACTGCAACTGGCCTTATTCCCCGGAAGAGTTTAATCTTTTCTTTGACCGCTTCTACCGGGAACGTTTTCCTTTGCTCAAGGAATTCTGCCGGCCTTTTCCCGGAGTACCGGAAATGATGGAATACATAATGAGGCAGAGGGTAAAGGTAGTGATAGCTACCAATGCCGTATTTCCTTTAAGCGCTCTGCGGGACCGCATTGCCTGGGCCGGGCTGGGGCATCACCGGTTTGATTTAATAACTTCCTATGAATTGATGCATTTTTGTAAGCCGCATGTTCAATATTACCAGGAGATAGTACAGCGCATCGGAGTACAACCCGAGGATTGCCTTATGGTGGGCAACGACACCGGTGAAGACCTGCCGGCAGCAAAAATCGGGATGAAAACTTTTCTGGTGGAGGATTTGCTGATTGATAAAGGAGCGGATTATAAACCCGACTGGCAGGGCAGGCTGCCTCACTTCTTTGATTTTGTAAAAAAATGCATATGAATCCCGGTTAATAACAAAACTAGTTGCTAAGGGAAGATGGTAAAGGGGACGGGGTATGGCAGCATTAAATACTGCCCATACCCCGTCCCCTTACAACCCCGGATCATAACCCCAATAAGGAGGATGTTTATGCCGGCGAAAAAGAAAGGAAACAAACCCCTTAGCGCCAAGGATAAGCTGAAGTTGGAAATCGCTCGGGAATTAGGTATCCTGGAACAGGTGGAGAGAGAGGGCTGGGAGTCGTTAAGCAATGCCGTCTGCGGCAAGGTCGGCGGTATAATGAGCAAGCGCTTGCGGGAAGGAAAAGGGGATATTTAAAGGGATATCTGTCATGATCTTACCTCCGGTAGCGCTTTATTTAGGTATATAATATAGATGAGAATAAAGGATAAGGGTGAGAGTTTGTTATGAACGGAATTGAACGGGTACGAGCATTTATTCAGGAGCGTAATCCGCAGCTCAGTATTATTGAATTCGACACCGACACCAGTACTGCTTTTCTGGCAGCCCGGGCTTTAGACACCGAGGTGGGCCGGATTGCCAAATCAATTCTGCTGAAAACCCGGGACGACCATTTTATTATGGTGGTTTCGGCCGGGGATGCCAGGATTGATAACAAAGCGGTCAAGAACTTGGTCGGCTCCCGGGTACGTATGGCCAGTGGCGAGGAGGTCCTGGAGGTAACCGGGTTTAACATCGGCGGAGTATGTCCCTTTGCCTTGAAACGGGATATTCCCATATATCTGGACGAAAGTCTGAGGCGTTATGATGTAGTCTATGCTGCTGCCGGTACCAGTAATACTGCTCTGCCCATTACCTATCATGAACTCTGCGCCATAACTAACGGCCATCCCTGCAATGTATGCCAGGCAGGATAAAATCGCAATGCGGGGGAGATTTTCATGAGTACGAGTTTTGTTCATCTACATAACCATTCCGAGTACAGCCTCCTGGATGGGGCCTGTCGCATAAAAGATTTGGCAGCCCGGGCACGGGAACTGGGGATGCCCGCTGTGGCTATAACTGACCACGGCGTTTTGTACGGGGTGATTGATTTTTATCGTGAAGCCCAAAAACAGGGAGTTAAGCCGATAATCGGCTGCGAGGTCTATGTCGCCCCCCGCAGTAGGCTGGATAAGGAAAAGGGATTGGACGACAACCCCTATCATCTGGTACTGCTGTGCAAAAATCAGCAGGGATACCACAACCTGGTGCAGCTCGTCAGCCGGGCTTTTCTGGAAGGATTTTATTATAAGCCCCGGGTAGACCGGGAGCTTCTGCAGCGTTACAGTGAGGGCCTGATTGCTCTGTCGGCCTGTGTGGCGGGAGAGATTCCGCGCCTTTTACTGGATGGCAATCAGCAAAAGGCGGTGCAAACCGCTCTTTTTTACCAGGATACTTTTGGACCCGGCAACTTCTATCTGGAGGTGCAGGATCATGGTATGAGGGAAGAAAAAGAGGTGATCCCGGGTCTCTACCAGCTCAGCGGTCAAACCGGGATCCCTCTGGTGGCCACTAATGATATTCATTACCTGCAGAAAAAAGATGCGGCTGCTCACGATGTTTTGCTGTGCATACAAACCGGAAGCGTGGTAAGTGACACCCAGCGTTTGCGCTTCCCCGGCAGCGAGTTTTTTATGAAAACCACGGACGAGATGCAGAGCCTGTTTCCTGACCGGCCCGAGGTTATTGAAAACAGTCTTCGCATAGCGGAGCAGTGCAACGTAGATTTCAGCTTCGGAGAATTTCATTTGCCTTATTTTGATATTCCCGACGGCTATACTCCGGAATCTTATCTGGATATGATGGTGCGGGAGGCATTTGCGGGTAAATATCCCCACCCATCCCCCGAGCTCACGGCAAGGCTTGATCATGAAATTGAAATCATAAACCGCATGGGATTTGCGGCTTACTTCTTGATCGTACAGGACATTATTAACTGGTCAAAAGCAAACGGCATTCCGGTAGGCCCGGGGCGGGGGTCGGCAGCCGGCAGTCTGGTATCCTATGTCCTGGGTATAACCAGCATTGACCCTTTAAAATATGATTTACTGTTTGAGCGTTTTCTCAATCCGGAGCGAGTAAGCATGCCGGATATTGATATTGATTTTTGTTTCGAGAAAAGAGACCGGGTAATTGAATACATTGTCGATCGCTACGGCGCCGACCGGGTGGCCCAGATCATAACCTTTGGCACCATGGCCGCCCGGGCCGCTATGCGTGATGTGGGCAGAGTCCTGGACATTCCCTACGGGGAGGTGGACCGGCTGGTCAAGATGATACCGGCCGAGCTGGGCGTAACCATTGAACGGGCTCTGGAAATTTCCCCCGACCTTAATCAGGCCTATCAGAGTGATGCCACCGCCCGGAAAATCATTGACCTGGCTCGGGCGGTAGAGGGTATGCCCCGCCATGCCTCTATTCATGCTGCCGGGGTGGTTATCGGCAAAGAGCCGCTGACTTCCTTGCTCCCTCTGCAGAAAACCCCGGAAGGGAATGTGGTAACCCAGTTCACCAAGGAAACGGTGGAGGATATAGGCCTTCTCAAGATGGACATACTGGGGCTCAGAACCCTTACCGTAATTGACCGGGCGCTGAACATAATAGAAAAGACCCGGGGAGAGAAAATTGATATTGATAATTTGCCGCTGGATGACGCTGCGGTCTATGAGCTGCTGTCGGCCGGCAATACCATTGGGGTATTTCAGTTGGAAAGTGACGGACTGCGGCGTATATTGAGCGATATGAAACCGGAACGGTTCGAAGACCTGATAGCGGTTATAGCCCTTTACCGCCCCGGTCCTCTGGGGAGTGGGATGGTAGAAGATTTTATCAATTGCAAACATGGCCGCCAGGAAATAGAATACATTCACCCTTTGCTGGAAAACATATTGCAGGAAACCTACGGGGTTATACTGTACCAGGAACAGGTCATGCGGGTAGCCAGCGACCTGGCCGGATTCAGCATGGGTGAAGCCGACGTGCTGCGCCGGGCCATGGGCAAAAAGAAACCGGAAGAACTGGCGGCCCAGAGAGACAAGTTTGTAGCCGGGGCGGCACGCTGCAGCAATATTGACGGTAAAGTGGCCACCAGGCTGTTTGATATAATGGAAAGCTTTGCCGGGTATGGATTCAATAAAAGCCACTCCGCTGCCTATGCCTTGATCACGTATCAGACCGCTTACCTTAAAGCCCACTATCCGGTGGAGTACATCTGTGCTTTTTTAAGCAGTGTCATTGATAATCAGGACCGAGTAGTATTCTATCTTAAAGAATGCCTGAAAATGGGAATCAAAGTTTTGCCTCCGGATATCAACGAAAGCTTTGAGAACTTTACCGTGGCCGGCGGCAGTATCCGTTTCGGCCTGGGAGCGATTAAAAATGTGGGCTTGAACGTGGTTAAGAATATAGTGGAAAGCCGAAAACAGGGAGATTTTACTTCGCTGTTCGACTTTTGCCAGCGGGTTGACCTCAGCCATATAAACAAAAGGGCGATAGAAAACTTTATCGTGGCAGGTTGTTTCGATTCTCTGGGCATAACCCGCAAACAAGCTCTGTCCATAATGGATGAATGTATAGAACTGGCCCTGCAAATCAAACAGAGTCAGTCCAGTCAACAGATGAACCTTTTTGGGGATATCAGCGCTATGATTGAGGAGCCCCGTCCCCGGGTAAAGGGGGAACTGGAAAACAGGGATTTGCTGAACCGGGAGAAGGAGGTTCTGGGTTTTTTCGTATCGGCCAACCCTTTAGATGAGTACCGGGAAATATTGCCTCTCATCACCACCTGTCAACTGGCTGATTTAACAAACGGCTCAGGTGATACCTATGTCAGGGTGGCAGGAACGGTTATCAATCTTAGCCGGCGGGTGAGCCGGCGCGGCGACAGCTATGCCCGCTTCTTCCTGGAAGACGTGAGCGGCAGAATGGAGGTAATGGTCTTTCCTTCAGCTTACCGCAGGAACGGTGAAATGCTTCAGGCTGACCAGGTGGTGGTGATGGAAGGTTTTCTGGATACCCGCGAGGAAAAAAACAAGATTTCGCTGCAAAGAGTTCAGCCTATCCCTGAAGGGCTTAAAGAATTAAACATACGCATAGATGACGGCAACGATACCAGTGACAAGAAGGATGCCATGGTGAATTTGCTCAGGCGATTCCCGGGAGAGCAGGAAGTGATACTGCATCTGCCCGGGAAAAGGAGATTGGTTCTCAATGACGAGCTTAAAGTCAAACCGGATATACAGCTAAAAGACCAACTGGCTGTGATTTATGGCCGGGAAAATATCTGGTTTGCCTGAATAAAAGTAATTGAAGGGGGTCAGTGCATGAATGAAAACTATATGGGAGAAGACTATATTGTGATCAAAGCTCAGGAAAATGGGGTAACTATTATAGGACTTACCCGGGGTAAGGATACCAAGTTTCACCACACCGAAAAATTGGATCGCGGTGAAGTAATGGTACTGCAATTTACCGAACATACCTCAGCCATGAAAATTCGGGGACATGCCGAAATCTATACCCGGTTCGGCATGGTAAAGGCGGAAAGCCCCGGAAGTGGGGGAAAGCCGGAAAAGTAAACGATATGGAGGTTTAGGGGTGACCAGGGTAGCAGTGTTGACCAGCGGCGGCGATGCGCCAGGGATGAATGCGGCCATACGTGCCGTAGTCAGATCAGCTATCTACCACCGCATAGAAGTATACGGAGTTTACCAGGGATTTGAAGGATTGATTGCCGGGCATATTAATTCCATGACCCTGGGCTCAGTAGCCGATATCATTCACCGTGGGGGAACCATATTGCGTACGTCCCGATCTTCAGCCTTTACGACTGATGAGGGGCGCCGGCAGGCGCTGGATAATCTCACCCAAATGGGGATAGAACACCTGGTGGTTATCGGCGGCAATGGCAGCTTCCGGGGCGGTTATGACTTCTCCCGCCTGGGAATCAATGTTGTCGGCATACCGGCCACGATTGACAATGATATCGTTTATACCCGGGCTATTGGTTTTGATACGGCGGTAAATACCGCCCTGGAGGCTATAAATCGTATTCGGGATACGGCCACCAGCCATGGCCGGGTCTTTATAATTGAAGTGATGGGGAGACACTGCGGAGAAATTGCCCTTCACGCCGGAGTAGCCGGGGGAGCGGAGTCCATTCTCATACCGGAAATAGCTCCTGACCTGGAGCAGGTAGTGGAAAAGATAAACCGGGGAACCGAACGGGGTAAACTGCATAGTATCATCGTGGTCGCTGAAGGGGTTTATCCGGCTATGGAACTCCAGCAGCAAATAGAAAAGAGAACCGGGCATGATACCCGCATCAGCATATTGGGACACACCCAGCGGGGAGGCACTCCGACTGCGGTTGACCGGATTATGGCTTCCTGCATGGGTAAGGCGGCCATAGACTGCATAAAAGGGGAACAGAGAAATGTGGTAATCGCTTTTCGGGAAGATAAGATCCATCCCATACCCCTGGCGGAGACAGTAAAAGGAACTAAAACCCTGGACCTGGATCTGTTTGAAATCGCGCGTATGCTCTCTATATAAAACGCTTAGCGGGAGGTGAAACAAATGAGGAAGACCAAAATCATTGCTACCATTGGACCAGCCAGTGAAAAGACGGAGACCTTGAAACAGATGATTGAGGCCGGCATGAATGTGGCCCGCCTTAATTTCTCCCATGGCAGCCATGAGGAACATCGCTTGAGAATGCTGGCGGTGCGGGCGGCAGCCCAGGTCTGTAATAAACCGGTAGCCATAATGCTTGATACCAAAGGACCGGAGATCAGAACCGGAAAACTGAAAAACGGTAAAGTGAAATTGGAAGGCGGGCAGCTTTTTGTCCTTACCACCCGGGAGATTATCGGGGACGAGAGCGAAGTAGCGGTTAGTTATCCCTATTTGCCGCAAGAGGTTAAAAAAGGAACCACCATACTATTATCAGACGGACTCATAAATCTGCAGGTCGAGGAAAGCAACCAACCGGACATCGTGTGCCGGGTTATTAACGGCGGGGAACTGGGTGAACGCAAAGGGGTCAATGTTCCGGGGGTACGTATAGCCCTTCCCTTTTTGAGTGAAAAAGATGTTGCCGATATCAACTTCGGTATAGATAATCAGGTGGATTTTATCGCCGCCTCCTTTGTCAGGAACGCCCAGGATGTTATTGATATCAGGCGGGTCCTGGAAATGAGAGGGGCAGATATAGATATCATCGCTAAAATTGAGAGCCAGGAGGGAGTAGACAACCTGGATGAAATCACCCGCATAGCCGACGGGGTTATGGTGGCCCGGGGCGATTTAGGAGTGGAGATACCGGTTGAAGAAGTGCCGCTGGTGCAGAAAGCTATCATTGAGAATTGCAGTCAGGTGGGAAAAACGGTCATCATTGCCACCCAGATGCTGGAATCCATGATCAATAATCCCCGGCCTACCCGGGCCGAGGTTTCGGATGTAGCCAATGCAATTTTTGACGGAGCCGATGCCATTATGCTATCCGGAGAAAGTGCTGCCGGTAAATATCCGGTGGAAGTAGTACAGACCATGGCTCGTATAGCCAGCCGGGCGGAAAAGGCTCTGCCTTATCAGGATATGCTGCGCCAGAAACGCCCCCAGAGCACTCCTTCGGTTACCGATGCTATTGGCTATGCCACCTGCACAGCGGCTATGAACCTGGGGGCGTCAGCCATCATAACGGCAACCCGCACCGGTTTTACCGCTAAAATGGTGTCCAAGTACCGGCCCCAGGCGCAGATCATAGCTGCTACCCACGAACCCCGGATAATTAACAGACTGGGGCTGGTTTGGGGAGTGCAGCCGATGCTCATAGGAGCAACCGAAGGAACTGACCAGTTATTTGAAGAAGCAATTAAGACCGCTCTGGAGAACGGCTATATCAATAATGGCGATCTTATAGTGCTTACGGCCGGCATACCGGCAGGGAGATCGAACGGTACCAATATGTTGAAAGTAGAAACTGTAGGCGAGATTTTAGTTGAGGGAATGGGTATAGGCAATCTGCCCGCCAGCGGACCGGTTAAAATAGTTATGAATACAGCCGCAATGAGTAAGATTGAACCCGGGGATATAGTGGTGACCGGAAGCGCCGACAGCAGTCTGGCTCCCTATCTGGAAATGATGGCGGGACTGATTGCGGAAGAAGGCGGTCTGACTTCAAATGCCGCCATTATGGGGTTAAATGCTGATATTCCCGTAATAGTCGGCGCCCGGGATGCCACCCGTATACTCCAGGAGGGCATGATAGTTACTTTGGATACCCCCCGAGGCAGGATATACCGCGGCTTGGCCCGGGTATTATAAAAAGGGGGATAAATCTACCCCCCTTTAATTAACTGTTTCCCCCTAGGGAGAAGCACCATGGAAGAATAAGTCCTGGTCTACTCCCTTATCTACCTTTAAACTCTGGCTTCCTGTTCTCCAGGAATGCTGCCATACCTTCCTTCTGGTCTTCTCCGGAGAAGAGTAAGGACCACCCCAGCTGCTCAAAGCGGCAGCCCGACTTGATATCCAGGTTCATGGAAGCATTGAGGGCAGCCTTGGCTTCACGCAGAGCCAGAGGAGATTTGCGAGCCAGTTTTTGGGCAAATTTTCTGGCGGTGTCCATCACTTCCGCTGTCGGCACCACGGCATTGGCAATACCGATCTTATCAGCCGTGGCCGCGTCAAAGAAATCACCGGTAAATACCAGCTGCTTGGCGATACAAAGGGAAGTATTGCGCGGCATTCTCTGGGTGGCGCCGCCGCCGGGATAGATGCCCAGGTTGATTTCCGGCAGACCCAGGGTAGCGTTATCTGCAAATATACGGATATCACAGGCCATGGCAATTTCCAGACCGCCGCCCAGAGCGAGACCGTTCACCGCAGCGATAGCAGGTTTGGCATTGTCTTCAATGGCGAAGATGCCCCGATGAACCTTATCCAGGAAAATCTTGGCGGCAAAAGTGTTGTAATCAGCTACCGCTTTGAGATCAGCACCGGCAGCGAAAGCTTTTTCATTACCGGTATAAATCATAACCTTTATCTCAGGGTCGTCGTTGATGCCGGTGGCTATGGCATAGATATCATCAAGGAACTGATTATTTATAGCATTAAATGCCTTGGGGCGATTAAACTGAATAATCGCTATACCAGGGTCCTCAAAGGAGAGCAACATAGTTTCATATTCTTTATCTCTATATGACATGGATTAACCCCCTTAATACTGTCTCTCTATACTCGCTACCGCTGTTTGATCACTATTGATTGCTGTAATCATACCAGCCTTTACCGGTTTTCCGGCCCAGCCAGCCTGCCCGCACATACTGTTTCATCGGAGGAGCCGGACGATATTTAGGATCGCCGGTTTCTTCAAACAGAGTATTGCAGACCGCCAAGGCGATATCAATACCGACCATGTCGCCTAAAGCGAAAGGCCCCATGGGCCAGCCGGCCCCCATTTTCATGGCTTTATCAATGTCTTCAATACTCGCCAGCCCTTCATAATAAATAAAAGCGGCCTCGTTCATTCCGGGAAGCAGTATTCTATTGACTACAAAACCGGGACCTTCTTTAACCTTGACCGGTTTTTTGCCGATAGCCTGGGAAAGTTCCACTACTGCATCCACTACTGCTGGTGCAGTCTGAATGCAGGGAATAACCTCAATCAGAGGCATAACCATGGCCGGATTAAAGAAGTGCATGCCGATAACGTTTTCCGGTTTTTTATAGACGGAGGCGATTTCGGTGATGGAAAGTGAAGAAGTGTTAGTGGCGACGATAATATTATCACCCAGTATAGCGGATAGTTTTGCATATACCTCTTTCTTGATATCCATTCTTTCCAGAACCGTTTCAATAACGAAATCAACGTCAGCTATATCTTCCAGTTTGGCGGTACCGCTGATATTGCCGGTTACAAAATCTTTGGTGCCGGCAGGGGCCTGGCCTTTTTCTTCAGCTTTAGCCAGACCCTGTCCAATTCTTGCCAGGGTTTTGTCAACGATTTCCTCAGTTAAATCGTAAAGAAGCACCTTTTTTCCCGCTGCGGCTACGGCCCAGGCAATACCCATTCCCATAGTACCTGCACCCAGTACAGCAACTTTATTAATTTCCATCTAAAGTAACCCCCTTAACCTATTTCTCTCTTATCTAAGGACAACCGACCGCAATAATTAATTCTCTGTCCCGAAGCAGCTACCACCCCCCTTACCAATGGTTAAACTATGGTATTCTTACCAATGTTTGTTTATGCAATTATTGTACCATCCCGGAAAAAAGCGATTAAAAGCCAAACTCCTGTAACTTTGAGGTCAGTTAAAACGAAGTCGCAATTCTCGTTTCACCAGGTTATTATGATGCTTTTCCAAGACATTATAAAACGAAAGACCTTGTTTTTAGCTGTTTCCCAGGGTGATACATCGGAGAGACACTGTCGTGTGAATGAGACAAATCTAAAAAGAGCGGATCTGGTATTTGTTTATTTTTCGGTACAGTACCGATCTATGTATGTTTAAAGCCCGAGCCGTTTTGGTTTTATTCCCGCCGAAGTTTTTAAGCGTATTCACAATTACTTGCCGTTCATGTTCTTCCAGCAAGGTTTCCAGGCTTCCTTCCGCCTTAGCCGGTGATGGCTCCTGATTTTTGCAGGCCTTAATATGCTGGGGGATATGCTCCGAATTTATGGAACTGCCCTCACAGAAATTTATCGCCCGTTCCAGGATATTCTCCAGTTCGCGGATATTTCCCGGCCAATCATAGCGGCGGAAACATTCGATAACGTCGCGGCTGATTTTATTTACCCGCGTCCCCAGTTCCCGGTTCAGACGTTGCAGCAAGGCCGTACTGATCAAAATAATATCATCGGTTCGAGCCCGCAAAGGGGGAAGATGGAGAATAATTACGTTCAGACGGTAAAACAGGTCTTCACGGAATTTATTTGTTGCTACCAATTGGGGCAGGTCCTGATTGGTAGCGGCAATAACCCTTACATTTATCTTGGTGGTATGGATGCTCCCCACCCGTTCCACTTCTTTTTCCTGCAAAACCCTTAATAGCTTGGCCTGCATGGAAAGAGACATGTCCCCGATTTCATCAAGAAAGATAGTGCCTTGGTTGGCAAGTTCAAATTTGCCCGGTTTACCTTCTTTACGGGCCCCGGTAAAAGCGCCCTCGGCATAGCCGAAAAGCTCTGATTCCAGAAGAGTTTCCGGGACGGCGGCACAGTTTACCTTAATAAAAGGTCCCTTACGGCGGGGGCTCATATTATGTATAGCGTGGGCGAATATTTCCTTGCCGGTGCCGCTCTCGCCGGTAATCAACACCGTTGAAATAGTTCGGGCAGCTTTAGCCGCAAGCTCCTTCTGTTTTACCAGAGCCTGGTTGTCGCCCACGATGCTTTCCAAATAATACTGGGCCGTCCCCTGGTTGTACTGCTCCAGCATCTGTCCCCAGGTTCGCTCCTGACGATAGATGGGGATACCCTTGACGATTATGCCGATGGTCCGGTTGGAGCGGACAATAGGAAGAAACATCAGTTCAACCAGTTTCCCCCGGACGGTAACCAGATCTCCTGCTGTCGGTTGGGCTTTCAGCATAGAATTATTCAGGTTGGTTAGGGGAATCAACGATGAGAGCTCATGGTAGAGCTCATTTTTATTATTGCATTTAAAAAAACGAAAGCAGGTTTCGTTGGCGTAGAGCAATCGCAAATTCTCATCAAATACGGCAATACCCTCATAAGGACTCTGCAGCAGGGATTGTAGCTGAATTTCTTCCTTACTGAATGCATTATGGAGTATGGCATAAGCGGCAAATTTATCCGGAGCCAGTTCCAACAGGCCTTTAACAACCATCACTTCATCACCGTTTATGATGGCTTTAGCCCGTATCAGGCGCTGCTGCTCCCTGATCATAGCTTCCAGATCAAGACTCGGGTTAAGGGTATCGGCATGCTTGCCCATAATGGTTTCGGCATCGGTATGGTATATCTTTTCTGCCTGCTCGTTGAAGAAAATAACGTTTAAAGAAGTGTCCGTAATTAGAATGCCCTCATCTATGTTTTGGAGAATGGGATACAGCAGAAGTTTTTTTGAGTGGAGTTCCAGATTCAAGGACATCTTCCCTTCACCTCTCCTTACCTAAATATTAACATATTAACCTTCGCCACATAAAATAATTTTATTAGTCGCGGGTTTATAATAGTATCTTTTAGATAAAGAATAAATAAAAAAAGAAAGAGTATAAACTCTTCCTTAATGAGACTCAGACCAACTATCCGTTAACCATTTGCGCCGCTCTTTGTCGGGTCGCCTCCAGAATGATGGCATTTAAAGTAAGGGAATCCAGGCTTCCGGTAGGGGGCAGTGACTTTTTTTCCTGAAAATTACGTATAAACTCACTGTAATCGCCGTCTTGATTAGCTCCCAGGCTTACCAGCATATTGACTACCTGTTCTTGTTCGTCTTGGCTTAAAACCAGGTATCCCTGCTCACTTGTGGGAGTCGGCGGCTTAACTGCGGTAACTTTTTTTACCTGGCTATCCGGGTTTCTATCCCCTTGGTCCTCCGATTTGGCCGGATCGCTCTGAAGAACATCCTTGGGCTCATCCGGGTCGGAAGCAGTGGTATCCTGCTGCACGGCTTCAGTTTGGCTGGTGGCGGAGGAGCGGTTCATTATGTAATGAAAGTTGCTTATAAATCCTATAGTCGCTCCAGTGACGATTGCAGCTGCCAATACCATGACCAGGAAGAAGAGATATTCTTTTTTCAACAAAATTATCCTCCTCCCACTAATTTGACTTAATTTTAAAATATTCGTAGCTTTTAGGCAAGAGGGCGTTTTTCTTGGGCCTATTCTCCTACTTGCTCTGTTATTATAGAAATATGACGTGTTTTTGCTCCGCAACCGGACTTAAGATAATCTTAAGGATTTGATAAGGGAAAAGCGGCAGAATTTTTGCTATGCTGAATATGGATTTTTATCGCTGCTTAAGGAGTTGATTGTATGAGGGAAAAAATCCTGGTGGTCGATGATGAGCAGTCTATTGCGGATTTGATTGAAGTATATCTGAAAAGCGAAAACTATCAGGTGCTTAAGTTCTATAACGGACAAGACGCTTTGCAATGTATTGAGAATGAAACCGTGGACTTGGCGCTATTGGATGTCATGCTTCCCGATGTAAACGGCTTTTCCGTCTGCCAGCAGATCAGGGAAAAGCATAATTTTCCTATTATCATGCTGACTGCCAAGGATGAAGAAATAGACAAGATCACCGGCCTTACCTTAGGTGCGGATGATTATATCACCAAGCCTTTTCGCCCGCTGGAAATGGTGGCCCGGGTGAAGGCGCAATTGCGGAGGTTTACCAAATACAATCAGGCGGAACCGGTTCCGGAGGAAAATTGCATCGTATTTTCCGGCTTAGTTTTAAATAAAGACAAGCATGAATGCATATTAAATGAAAAACCGCTTTCCCTTACCCCTACAGAATTTTCTATTTTATGGGTCCTGGCTTCCAACCGGGGAAGGGTGGTCAGTTCGGAAGAGTTGTTCCTCCAGGTGTGGGGCGACAAATATTTTACGGGCAGCAACAATACCGTCATGGTACATATCCGGCATCTGCGGGAAAAGATGCACGACAGCGCGGAAAATCCGCAATACATAAAAACGGTGTGGGGGGTCGGCTATAAGATTGAAGGATAAACAGTTTCGTTCCGAATTTATGAAAACGACCGTCTTTCGGTGCGCAGCAACGGGAATCCTGGTATCGGCACTGTATGCGTTTCTCATTGTTGCCCTTTACTTTATAGGTTACAGCATAAGCTGGCAGCCCTCGCCCTTATATTATTTTTTGAAAAACCTCATGAATTACGCCACCCTCTTGATCCCGCTGATCTGGTTTGTCACGGTGCTGATCGTCATTTATATTTATTGGAGCCGGACCGTCGGCTATATTGAGGATATAGCCGCAGCCAGCACGGCCCTGGTGCAGGCGGATGATGAACCCGTCAAACTGCCGGCGGAACTTCGGGAAATTGAGGATAGTCTGAACCAGATCAAGCGGACTGCCCGTAAAAATGAGCGGGATGCCAAACAAGCGGAGCAGCGCAAGAATGACCTGGTCGTAAATCTGGCCCATGATATCCGAACTCCCCTGGCTTCCGTAATCGGGTATCTGAGCCTGCTGGATGAAGCTCCCGATATGCCCCTTGAGCAGCGGTCGAAATACACCGGCATTACCCTGGAAAAAGCTTATCGGCTGGAGCAGTTGATCAATGAATTTTTTGAAATCACCCGCTTTAACCTGAGCTCTATCGTATTGAACAAAGGAAAAATCAACCTCGCCTTTATGCTGCGGCAGATGGCGGACGAATTCTATCCGATGCTGTCGCCGCAAAACAAGCAGGCGGTGGTTCAGGCGCCGGATGACCTGGTTTTATGGGGGGATGCGGATAAGCTCTCCCGGGTGTTCAATAATATCCTGAAAAACGCCATCGCTTATAGTTATAATGACAGCACCATTACTATCAGCGCTTGGGCCCGGGTGGAAGAGGTGGTAATTCAATTTGCCAACAGCGGCGACCCCATTCCACCGCAGCAACTGGAAACCATCTTTGAAAGGTTTTTCCGGCTTGACGCCGCGCGTTCCTCCTCAACCGGGGGCGCGGGACTGGGCCTGGCTATCGCCCAGGAGATCGTCGCCGCCCACGGCGGTACCATCAGCGCCAGCAGCAATAAGGACAAAACCATGTTTACGGTGCTTCTCCCCAACCGATATGATGAGTAGCCCCCCGCAGCTTAGGGAAAAAGTAAGTTCCTCATAAGGATTTCTTAAGGTTTTGCTAAGGCAAAGTTCCCATATGGCCTGTCCGGTTTCGGTAAGATGAATTTACCGAGCCGGGCAGGCTTTTTATATGCCAAAAAGCTTTCCTGACCATGGGGTAGAAACAGCAGCCCCTATTAACCCCGGTCCCCTATGTTCAGGGGACGTAGCCAATGAAAATAGTCCAATGGGTCTGTTATATTTTTTGACGCGGAATTCAAGGAAATTTAGAGGGAAGAACGCGGAAGAAAAATTTAATAAATTC
>DHCD01000096.1:876-32901 GCA_002398105.1 Syntrophomonas sp. UBA4911 | reverse complement strand
TGATCTCAAGTCTATTACTAATAAGGAGGGAGCTTATGGAACGAAAAACCGTAGCCGTTTTGTTCGGCGGCCATTCCAGCGAATATGAAGTATCCCTGCAATCGGCCGCTGCGGTGATCGAAAGCCTTGACCCGGAAAAATATCAGGTCGTTCTGCTGGGCATTACCCGGCAAGGGGAATGGAGGAAATACGGCGGCGGCATGGAAGGGATTCGGAACGACACCTGGAGCAGGCATGATTCCTGTGTCCCCGCCCTCATTTCACCGGACCGCCGTACCCACGGCATCCTGGTGATGGAAGGAGGCCGGGCGGCGGCGATCCCGGTTGACGTGGCGTTTCCCGTTCTGCACGGAAAAAACGGGGAAGACGGCACGCTTCAGGGTTTGCTGGCCCTGGCGGGTATCCCCTGCGTCGGCTGCGGAATCCTGAGTTCGGCCTTGTGCATGGACAAAGACATGGCCCATAGGCTGGCAGGTCTGGCGGGGATAAAAACCCCTGACTCCATTGTCCTGCATTCTCCCATTCCGGGAGCGGAACTGTTGAAGCGGACAGCGCATTTGCCCTATCCGGTATTCGTTAAACCGGCCAATGCCGGGTCGTCTTTCGGCATCACCAAGGTCTCCGATGCCGAACTTTTACCGGGCGCCGTCCGCACCGCTTTTCAGCATGACCGCAAAGTTATCATTGAGGAAGCCGTTGCCGGTTTTGAAGTCGGGTGCGCTGTGCTGGGCAATGAAACCCTTACCATGGGTAAAGTCGATGAAATCGAATTGTCACAGGGTTTCTTCGACTATACGGAGAAGTATACGCTGCAAACTTCCCAAATCCATATGCCCGCCCGCATTGATACCGGTACCGCCAATCGCATCAAGCGAGCGGCAGCCACCATTTATCGGGCATTAAACTGTTCAGGTTTTGCCCGGGTGGATCTGTTCCTGACCCCTGAGAATGAGATCGTCTTTAACGAAGTGAATACTATTCCCGGCTTTACCGCCCATAGCCGCTACCCCAATATGCTGAAAGGCATCGGGATGACCTTTGAACAGATTATAGACGAACTGATAAGGCTGGCGATGCCGTCATGAGAACACTGCGCTTGGGGAGAATGGAGATGGGCAAGGGCAATCTGATCCTGGTCAATCCCTCCCATCCTCTTAAGGACGACAGGGTAAAGGACCATCTCGTTGCCGTGCGCTCTGATGCCGCCCATATTCTTTTGGAAAGGCAGACCGCCAAAATGCTGGCGGGAGTCACAGCTCTTTTAGACTGCGAGCATCAGATCGTGCCGGTCAGCGGCTACCGCACCATGCGGGAACAGCAGACCATCTATGCCGATTCCCTGCGTGAACACGGAGAGGATTTCACCTCAAAATATGTTGCCCTTCCGGGATGCAGCGAACATCAAACCGGCCTGGCTATTGATCTGGCCGAAAAGCGGGACGATATTGATTTTATTCGTCCTGATTTTCCCTCCACCGGCATTTGCGGCCGTTTTCGGGAGCTTGCCATCCAATACGGCTTTATCGAACGCTATCCGGCCGGGTGCGAGCAGATCACCTGCATCGCCCATGAACCGTGGCATTTCCGCTATGTAGGCTATCCTCATTCGGAAATAATGCAGGAAAGAGTCCTGACCCTGGAAGAATATACCGATTATCTTAAACAGTTCCCCCATCAGGGCGCACATCTGCTTTTCCGGCGCAATCAACGCGAATTTGAGATTTTCTATGTGCCGGTTCAGCATGAGAAGGAAGCGATGATAGATATTCCGGCCGCAGTCCCTTATCAGGTTTCAGGCAACAACCAGGACGGCGTGGTGGTGACGCTATGGAGGGATCGGCCATGATGAAGCCTGCGGAAAAAGAATACGCCGGCATTGACTATTTCAGACTGATTGCCGCTTTCCTTGTGGTTACGGTTCATACTTCGCCCTTAACCGAGCTTAGCGGGACCGCCGATTTTGTTCTAACCAGGGTTATTGCCCGGGTGGCGGTTCCTTTCTTCTTCATGGCTTCGGGATTTTTCCTGTTTTCCAAAGCGGAGGCAGGAAAGCTGCCTCGGGAAAAATTGGCGGGATTTGTGAAAAAGACCGCTTTCCTGTATGGCATCGCCATCCTGTTCTACCTGCCGCTGAACATTTATGCGGGGACCGTGAAAGAATGGGGGCATTGGCCTAACCTCCTCAAGGATATTGTCTTTGACGGTACCTTTTATCATCTGTGGTATCTTCCCGCCGCTATTCTCGGCGCCTGCACGGCCTGGTTATTGCTCCGGAAACTGAAAGCCGGACCGGCATTGGGCGTCGGCGTGTTTTTATATCTCATCGGGCTGTTCGGCGACAGCTATTACGGGATTACTGAAACCATCCCGCTGCTGCAGGCTGTTTATCAGAGCTTATTTGGGTTTTCCGACTATACGCGCAACGGCTTGTTCTTCGCTCCGGTCTTCTTTCTGCTGGGGGCCTTACTGGCAGGGCCGATGAAAAGAATGCCGCTGAAGACCTGTCTGACAGGACTGGCGCTGTCCCTGGCCTTCATGCTCACAGAAGGCCTGCTGCTGCACGGTTTCAAGCTCCAAAGGCATGACAGCATGTACCTGATGCTTTTGCCCTGCATGTTTTTCCTGTTTCAGAGTTTGCTTTTTTGGCGCGGGAAAAGCCTTAAATATCTGCGCGATTTATCCATGCTTATTTATCTGATCCATCCGGCGGTTATCGTGGCCGTTCGCGGCGGGGCGAAAATGACCGGACTGCAGGACTGGCTGATATATAACGGCATCATTCATTTTTTGGCGGTCGCCTTCGGCTCCTTGGCCGCCGCTGTTGTGCTGGTCATGATCTGGAACCGGAGACGTGCTCCCAAGGATGATTATATCAGGCGGCATAAGGAGCGGGCCTGGGCCGAGATCAATCTGGTCAGCCTGCGACATAACGTAAAAGTCCTGCGGGAAGCCCTCCCTGCCGGATGCCGGATTATGGCGGTGGTGAAGGCGAACGCCTATGGGCATGGCGCCGCCGTAATTTCAGGTGATCTGAACCGTATCGGTATCGACGCCTTTGCCGTCGCCACCATTGATGAAGCTATCCATCTGCGCCAAAAAGGGATTAAAGGGGAAATCCTTATCTTAGGCTATACCCCGGCGGCAAGAGCGGCTCAGCTTTCCCGCTATCACTTAATGCAGGCCGTGGTGGACCTGGAGCATGCGCGGGAACTGAACCGATGGGGCAAACCGCTCCGGGTTCACATCAAAGTGGATACCGGCATGAACCGGCTGGGGGAAAATTATCGCCATGTAGCGGAAATATCCGCCATCTTTGACTGTGAGAATCTTAAGGTTGCCGGTATTTTTACCCATCTGTGCGTAGCGGATAATAGGGAAGAACCTGATGCCGCTTTTACGAACCGGCAAATTCAGAATTTCTATACCCTGCTGGAGGAATTAAAAGCAGAACAGATTCCGATTCCCCCCATCCACATCCAAAGCAGCTACGGGGTTCTGAATTATCCTGAACTGCAATGCGGCTACGCCCGTATCGGGATTGCGCTTTACGGTGTTTTAAGCACTGATGCCGCCCCGACCAAATGTTCTCTGGATTTGAAGCCGGTTTTAGCCTTGAAATCGAAAGTGGTTCTGGTCAGAACCATTGCAGCGGGCGAGAGTGTCGGTTATGGCCGGGAATTTGCCGCTCAGAAGGAAACCAGGATTGCCGTCATCTCCATCGGCTATGCCGATGGGGTTCCCCGCAGTCTTGCCCAGGGCAAGTCCCAGGTTTTAATTCAGGGGCGGCGGGCGCCGATTATCGGCCGCATCTGTATGGATCAGCTTATGGCTGATGTTAGCGGGTGTCCCGGCATAAAACGGGGGGATATTGTCACATTGATCGGCCGGGACGGCGGCGAGGAAATTACAGCGGAGCAGGCAGCGGCAAATGCCGGCACCATAACCAATGAGCTGCTCAGCCGCTTGAGCGAGCGCCTGACCAGGGTACTCCTTCCCGGGTAGATTCCCGGTTCTGCTGGGCCTAAGAACTTATGAAAATAAACCCGGAATTGTTGTAAGATATCTCCTGAATTGTCTTATATATAAAAAAGGGAGCAATGGTCCGATGGCAAAATCCCTTGAATATGATATTGAGGAGATGTGCGGATGAAAAGCATGACCAAGATATGGGGGCCTTTTCTGGCAGTTGCCGCCCTGCTGTTTGCATTGGCCCCTCCGGCTGCGGCTGAGGCCAACGAGCGGCCCGCCCTGCCCGTCGATATCACCGTAGCGGTTGACGAGGGCCAACCAGTCCCCCTGGAGGCCTATACCATTGACGGCTGCGATTATGTCAAACTGCGCGATGCCGCCCAGGCTCTCCGCACCACCAGGAAAGGATTTACCCTAGCCTGGGACGGGGCAAGCAATGAACTATACCTCCATTCCGGTACGGCTTATGTGGCAGCCGGCGGCGAGCTGGTTCCGACTGAGGATAAGGCAAGCAAGACAGCCTTTCCTGCCGCTGCCAAACTATACTTGGATAACCAATACCATGAATTAGATTTTACCCTTTACCGGATTGGCGGCAGCCATTACCTTAAGCTCTCCGACCTGGCCGAGGCTTTGGACTTTTATATGGCCGGCGGCGCCGCCGGCCCCATCGCCATTGATACTCAGGCCGGATATTCCGTCACCGGGAACAAGCTCTACTATTCGGAAGGCAGCAGGTTATGGGATGAGCCGCTTACCGGGGTGAAATCCGCTATCAGCGCGGATATTGACGGCGACGGCGAGAAGGAGAGCGCCCACATTGTGGTAGGGACGGGGGAGGAAAAGACCTGGACCCTGGTCTACCAAGATGGTGATATCGAAGCTTCGGTTCCGATATTCAAAGGCAAGGAAAACGGGTGGAGCATCGCGGTGGCGGCCGGTCATATCGTCAGCGAGCATGCCGTCGATTTTCTGGTGGCGGTTAATCTTGCCAGCACCACGGGGCGTTCCGACTATGAGCTTTACAGCTTTAAGGACGGGGATTTCACCAAGATTGATGTTAAGGAGATCACCGATGGGACCGAATTTGGCGTCAATGACGTCAGGGTGGACGAAAACCAAAAGGCGGTCTGGATCAGCGCCGGGGGAGTCGCAGTGACCGTGCCGATTTCGGAGCTTGAGTTATCCGATTATAGATTCTACGGCCAGGAGATCTTCTGTCAGGAATTGGATTTTTTTATTGAGATGAAGCTGCAGAGCGTTGCGGGCCGTCCTCTGCCCGATGTGGTCACCACGGAAATGCTCGCCGTCGCCCTTCCCCGGGCTTTAACCTATCTGCATACCACCTACCGTTATGACGATGGCGCCTGGCAGGTCCAAAGCGTGGAATTCTATGATGCCGACCTGATGTCGGCGCCCGACCGGAAAAAAGCAGCAGCCGATTGACCGGATAGCGCCTTGATGCCCTGCAAGGCCGTGCGGATTTTGTATGTTGCCCGGGAAGAAACCGGGAAAATAACTGTTGCCTTTCGCTTCTACAATATGTAAAATAAAAACAAGTTGTAGAAACGAAGGGAGATGTTGCTTTGATGAATATTACCGATGCAGAAATGGAAATCATGCGCATCGTATGGGACAGCGGCGAGCGAGTGACCACCAAAGATATCATGGCTCAACTGCCCGGCAAAAAAGCCACCACTATACTGACCCTGGCCGGTCGGCTGATTGGGAAAGGCGCGCTGAAGTCGGTTAAGATCGGCCGCTCTCATGCCCATGAGTATTGGGCGGGGATTAGCGAAGCAGAATATCAGCAAATGCAGACCCGGAATTTCATACGGTCGATTTACAACGGCTCGGCCAAGAATCTGATCAGCGCTCTGTTTCAGGATGAAAACTTGACGAAAGGGGACATTGCAGAGCTCAGAGCTCTTATTGACCGGCAGGTGCAAAGAGATGATTAAGATGCTGTTAATGACTTCTCTGACCGGCAGCCTCATCAGCCTTGGGATTATACTGCTTAAAAACGGGCTTGTAAAAAAATTCGGCGGCACCTGGTATTATCATATCTGCCTGCTGGCTCTGCTGCTGTTTATTGTGCCGCTACAAGTCAATGTGTCAGGGCTTACGCCCCAGCAAACAGTAATTGCGGAAAGGGCACCGGTACAGCAAGATGCCTTGACCGGGACCGCCGCCCCGTCCCTGGCGGACACTATCCCGGCCGCTGCGGCGCAAATGGCTGTCAATCGTCTTCTGCCGGTTCCAGACGTTGAACAATGTTTGTTGGGAATTTGGACGGCAGGTTTTGTTTTTATGGTGGGCCGCTATCTGTCCAGCTATTACCGATTTAAAAGGCAGGTTACCCAAAACCGTCCTGTCGACAAGGTGGAAAATTTAGATGTTGTAGTCAGCGATTATGTCCGCTCCCCTATGCTGATCGGGTTTTTACATCCTAAAATCGTCATCCCGCAGACGGAAATCAGTGAGTATGATTATCAGCTGGCCTTGCGGCACGAACTGACCCACCACACTTCAAGAGATGCTTGGTTTAAACTTGGGGCCGTGTTGGTAAACTGCCTACACTGGTTTAATCCGCTTACCTATCTGGTGGTGCAGAATATCAGCGAGGCCTGTGAATACGCCTGTGATGAAAAGGTGACCCAAAACATGGACGGGGAAGAAAAGCGGCGCTACAGTAACATGATTTTAAATTTCGCCGCCCCCATCTCTCCCGCTTTAAGCAGCAGCTTGGCCAAAAATAAAAAACAACTATACAGGAGGTTTGAACTTATTATGAAAATTCGTACCAAAGGCAGAAAATTTTGGGGTACCCTGCTGGCCGCGGTGATGATGGTCGCTTCCGTAACGACGACTTCATTGGTGTTCGCGGAGGACTTGAAACCGCTGTCCCAATTCGGCGGCGCATTTGTAACCCACTATAATTGGAGCCGAACTCTTGAAGACAATGTGCTCAGCACACTGGATATGCTTTCCGATATAAAAGGTGGTTTTAGATGGAAGGTATCTTCTACACCCGGAACAACCTATATTGACGTCAACGGACGGAAAATAGATACTTATAACCGGACCGAGCCCTATTATGGTGTGGAAAAAGAGTGGAAAGAGAAAAAATCCGCGATTGCCACAATGACCACCCAAACCCTGTCCATAGAAGGAAAAGAGGTTACGGTGGCATTTGCCGATCAGGCCGCTGCCTACCAGGACGATAAAGTGATCGAAAAAATGATCAGAAACCAGATTACCTTTGAACTGAGCTATCATGACGATCACTTTGATTATGACCATCAGGCCTTTATCAACCAACTGATCAGCCGCGGCGCCTATGTCATCAATGAGGTCGTCACGCCGGAAAATTTCAAAACCGTTGAATTCAGCAGGCGGAATGGAGATTTTGTAGGTATGAAAATACTGACCCAATTTGATAAAAAGGATAAGATCACTGATATCTACAATCAAAAAACAGTCATCCCGAAAAACATTGACGGCCGTCAGGGTGCCCAACTGGGGGATAGCTTTGGGATCGGGAAAGGCGAAAGCCTGGCCATAGACATCAAGGAAACCACCGACAAAATGCCCAAGGTCAACTGGGCCATTATTGATGTCACCACTGGGCAAACGGCTGATTGGATACCCGGCGCGCTGGGCGGTTACAGATTTATCTATACACCGCGGGAGGCTTACGTAAACCATACTTTTAAAGTTATCATGAGCGGACGGGAAAGCGATACCGCCAATATTGAAATTTTCACTTATCGGACCGGAGCAGGGCAATCGCAACAGACGGATAAATGATAAGAAAGATTAAAGATAGACAAAAAATCAATTAGCAATTTGCGAATTCATTTTTAAAATTGATAGTTATTGGAAAAACCCATTTTTATGGTGCTTATATAGCTTGAGATTAAAATGAAAGTAATAGGATAAATAAATTAATGGTATAACTATACAATAAGTGCAAAAAATTAGGTAAAAAAAGAAGGAATGTTATCATTAATGTCGAATTAAGTAAAATAATAATTAAATATTGCATATGATAAATGCAGGAGAATGGGAATAACCGCCCTACCGAAGGAGCAAGTCGTTAATGTGCCACATTGACGATGAAACTTTCAGGTCAAAGGACCGCATTTGGATGCAACTCTGGAAAGTCCGACGGACACCGAAGGAGCAAGCCGTTAAGGTGAATCTCTCAGGTATAAGACAGAGCGCAGGTTAAAATAACTTGTGCTCTTTTGTTATTTTTTGCGGATTAATAACCAGACAGTACGAGGTAGGAAGAGAAGATTGAAATTAACCCAATAGATTGAAAATTAATAAATATTGCATATGAAAAATGCGGGAGAAAGAGGGCTGGCCTCTACCGAAGGAGCAAGTTGCTTATGGACCACATTAGCGATGAAACTTTCAGGTCAAAGGACCGCATTTGGATGCAACTCTGGAAAGTCCGACGGACGCCGAAGGAGCAAGCCGTTAAGGCGAATCTCTCAGGTTAATGACAGAGCCAGGCAAATCTTTGATGAGGGAGCAAAACCAATGCATCAAGTATTGATCAATGCAACTCTGAAAAGTCCGATGAACGCCGAAGGAGCAAGCCGTAAAGGTGAATCTCTCAGGCATAAGACAGAGCACGGGCAATAATTTGCCCGTGCTCTGTCTTATTTTAGTAAAGAAAAATAAGGCCAATAAAATCCAGCGTTTGGTTGGGAAATAAGATTGCTGCCCTACATTGGTTTAGATATTGGCAGTTTGTTTTGGTTGAATTATTTTGTTTCAATTCCTTAGCCGTGATTATAAACGGCAAAAGATACGAGGAGGTGTTTCTATAGATTTTAGCGGCGGCGCTTTGGTAATCGCAGCAAATTAAGAAGAATGGAGGAAAGAGGATGAACAAAAAACAGATAGTCTACCCGTATATCCCGAATTCAGTCCCGGAAGTAAAAGCGGAGATGATGAAAGTAATCGGCATAAATGATCCGATGGAACTCTACGAAAGGGAGATTCCGGAAGAGCTGAGATTCAAAGGGGAAATGCAGCTGCCTGAGCCCATATATGACGAATATTCCATCAAGAGACATACCGAAGAGTTGCTGGGTAAAAACAAGAACGCCCAGGATCATCTCTGCTTTTTGGGAGCAGGTTGCGCTCCCCATTTCGTCCCGGCGCTCTGCGACGAAGTAAATGGCCGGGGAGAATTCCTGACTGCCTATGTGGGCGAGTCTATTGCCGACCATGGTAAATGGCAGGCTCTTTTTGAATACACCAGTTTAATGGCAGAACTCTGCGACATGGATATCCTAAGCATACCTATGTATGACGGAGGTACGGCAGCATCAAGCTCAGTCAGAATGGCCAACCGCATCAATGGCCGGGGTACCGTCTTAGTGCCTGAAAAAATGAATCCCGAAAACATGCTCATCATGAAAAACTATACCAACAGCATGCCCGAACCGGACATCAAGATGGTAACCATTAAATGCGATGGGGCCGGTTTAATTGATTTAGACGATCTCAGGAGCAAGATCTCCTCTGACGTATGTGCGGTGTTTATCGAAAATCCTACCTATCTCGGTTCAGTGGAAGTAAACGCGGAAGCCATCGGCAAAATCGCTAAAAAAGCCGGGGCCGAATATATAGTATACGTCGATCCCATTTCTCTGGGAGTTATGGAAGCTCCGGCCAACTACGGCGCTACCATCACCTGCGGCGACTTTCATTCCTTAGGCATGCACCTGGGAGCGGGGGGATGCCAGGGCGGCTTTATCGCCACTTATGACGACATGAAATATATCTCCGAATTCAAAGACCTGATGTATGGCCTCAGTGAAACCTCAGTTGAAGGTGAGTATGGCTTCGGCGAAGTTCTCTATGGCAGAACCTCCTACGGTTCCCGGGACAAAGCCAATGAATTTACCGGAACCAGCACCGGCCTGTGGGCTATAACTGCCGGCGTATACCTGGCCACCATGGGACCTCAGGGCATGGAAGAAGTAGGCACCACCATCATGCAGAGATCCCAGTATGCCGCTCAAAAAATCTCTGCCCTGCCTGGGGTGGAAGTAAAAACGGGCGGACCCTTCTTCCAGGAATTCGTAGTTAACTTCGACATGACCGGTAAAACCGTGGCGGAAATAAACAAAGCCCTCTTAGGCTACAAAATCTTCGGCGGCAAAGACCTGTCGCTCGACTTCCCTGCAATGGGGCAGAGTGCTCTCTATTGTGTAACCGAAATACACACCCAACAAGACATAGACAAATTGGTTTATGCGTTAAATGGCGTAGTAAGCTGCTGATAATATCTCCGGCTGATTCTAAATAAGAAAGGACTGAGAGTTAATGAGTAGGGATAGATATTCGAGATTTAGAAAATTCCATCAGGCAAAATGGGATGAAGAAATTATATTTGAACTGAGTGTTCCCGGAGAAAGAGGCGTGCTGGTTCCTAAAGCGGAAAAAGAAGTGGCCGCTGCGGTAGGCGACGGCGTATCGGCATTAGCTGGTTTAAAGAGGAAAAAAGCCCCGGCTTTACCCGAAATAAGCCAGATGAGACTAAACCGTCATTACCTGAGACTGTCCCAGGAGACCATGGGAACAGACGTAAACATTGATATTTCTCAGGGTACCTGCACTATGAAATACAGCCCCAAAGTCCAGGAGCATATGGCCGCCCGCCATCCTGGCATAACCGAAGTTCATCCCCTGCAAGATCCGGAAACCATGCAGGGAATTCTGGAAATAATATATAAAACCGAACAGATCATGAAAGAAATTTCCGGACTGGATTACTTTAGTTTCCAGCCGGGAGGCGGAGCTCAGGCGGTTTATACCAATGCCTCCATTATCAGAGCTTACCATCAGTCCCGGGGAGATCTTAAAAGAGATGAAATCATCACCACCATGTTCTCCCACCCTTGTGATGCCGCTACTCCCAACACGGCCGGTTTCAAAGTCATAACCCTGATGCCGGATGAAAATGGCTTCCCCCCCATTGAAGCCTTCAAAGCCGCCCTGTCGGAACGTACCGCCGGCATCATGATCACCAACCCCGAAGACACCGGGATTTACAATCCCAGAATCAAAGAATACGTTGATGCCGCTCATGCCGTAGGCGCCCTTTGCTCCTATGACCAGGCCAATGCCAACGCTTTTCTGGGAATTGCCCGGGCTCACGAAGCCGGTTTTGATATGTGCCACTTCAATATGCACAAAACCTTTTCCGCCCCCCACGGATGTATGGGACCAGCTACCGGCGCGGTAGGCTACAGAGAATTCTTAAGACCTTTTATGCCGGTACCCCGGGTAGAATTTGACGGCAGCCGTTACTACCTGGATTACAACTGCCCGCAGAGCATCGGGAAAACCAGAAGCTTCTTAGGGAACTTCGGCGTGGTGCTGAAATCCTATATGTGGATCATGCAGCATGGTGCGGAAGGCTTAAAAGAAGCGGCCATATGCTCAGTCCTGAACAACAATTATATGATGCAGAAATTGAAAAAGGTCCCGGGCGTGGTTATGTACTACGATTTCGGCGTAGGCAAAAACCGTCTGGAACAGGTGCGCTGGAGTTGGGAAAAACTGCAGCAGGATACCGGCTTTGGCACTACTGATGTAAACATGAGGCTATCCGACTTCGGTATCCAGCACTACTGGACTTCCCATCATCCCTGGGTGGTTCCCGAGCCTTTTACTCTGGAACCTTGTGAATCTTATAGCAAAGATGATCTGGATGAATACTGCGGTGTTCTGGCTGAAATCTCCCGGGAATGTTATGAAGAACCTGAAGTTATTAAGGGAGCGCCTCATAACGGCCCCACCCACCGGGTAAAACACATGGAGATTGATGATGAAGAACTGATAGCTGTTACCTGGAGACAATATCTGAAGAAAAAAGGCCTGAAAAAATAACTATATGACCTGTTTCCCGCCTGATTGCAGGTGGGAAACAGGCCGTAATATAAAGAGTGGGGTTTAACACCATGAAAAAATTAGGAGTAATTGTAAACCCGGTTGCAGGTATGGGCGGAAGAGTAGGCCTCAAGGGAAGCGACGGGGACGAAATTCAGAAGAAGGCGCGGGAACTGGGGGCCAAACCGGAATCACCCCTCAGAGCCATAGAAGCTCTGAAGGTTATAGCCAGGCTCAAAGATCAGGTCGAGATTATTGCCTATCCCCATGAAATGGGGGCAGACGAGGCCCGCGAAGCCGGTTTTGATCCCCGGATCGTCGGTTCCATCAGCAGCGGCGCCACCAGTCCGGAAGATACTGTGCGGGCAGTGCATGATATGGTAGCGGCAGGGGCTGATATGATATTGTTTGCCGGCGGTGACGGGACCGCTCGCAATATCTATACCGCCCTGGGCAGCGGCTCCGATATTCCGGTATTGGGAATTCCTGCCGGGGTCAAGATCCACTCGGCGGTTTATGCGGTAAACCCCAGAAGTGCGGGGGAAGTCACGGCTCTGTTCCTGGAAGGAAAAGCGGTAAATATTCGGGAAGCCGAGGTCATGGATATTGATGAGGAAGCTTTTCGGGAAGGCAGAGTGAGCGCTCAGCTTTACGGCTATTTAAATGTGCCCGAAAACAAAAAGTACGTGCAAAGCGTGAAATCCGGCACTCGTTCTGAACAGGCGGAAATTCAGGGAATGGCCGCCGAAATAGTTGCCAACATGAAGGATGATGTTATCTATGTGATAGGTCCCGGCACCACTACCAGAAGCATCATGCAAAGGCTTGAATTGCCTTATACCTTGCTGGGGGTTGATGTGGTTCTGAATAAACAGATTCTGGCCAATGATGTTAACGAGCAGCAATTGTATGATCTGGTGAAAGGGAAAAAAGTCCATATAGTGGTGACCGCCATCGGAGGACAAGGTCATATATTTGGCCGGGGTAATCAGCAGATCAGTCCGCGCATCATTCGCGCGGCAGGCAAAGAAAATATTACCGTTGTAGCCAGCCGGGATAAGCTGACCAGTATAATGCCCCGGCCGTTGCTGGTTGATACGGGCGACCCGGAACTGGATCGGGAATTATCCGGTTATTACCGGATAGTGGCCGGTTGGCAGGATATTTTGATTTACAAAGCAGGGCTGGAGTGAGTGAAATAAAATTTGGGAGTGATTTTTGTGGCCAAAGGATTAGATCTATTCCAACAGAGTGCCATCGGTTTTACCAGACAGATCAGTCCCTGGGATACCATGGTATATTCTACTGTTAATCCCGGACTGATGTATGCTCTCGTTTATCTGATGTGGGCCCCGTTTCTATATCCGGGTGCACACATGGGTTGGGCCATCATAACGGTTGCCCAGATGTTTGTTATCGCAGGTCTGTATTGGTTGATGTCCTGTGCCATGCCCCGACAGGGAGGAGAATATATCTATATCAGCCGTATTCTGCATCCGGCGCTGGGTTTGATGTCCAGCTTCATGATATCCTTTACCGCCATATCCTGGACTGGCGTATGCAGCGACTGGGCAATAAAATATGCGCTGGTGGAGTTCTTCGCCTCCCTGGGGATAGTAAGCGGCAGTCAATACTGGTTCGGCATTGCCGAGATGCTTAACCAGCCAGGTATTCGCGCTATTATAGGTACGGTAATGATATTTATTATCTGGATGGTCTATTATCGGGGCAGCAAAGCCATGATGAAGATGTCCTGGATGGCGTTGATCGGAACTATCGTGGGCGCGCTTACCTTTATAGTAGCGAATATGATAGCTGATCCCGGACAGTTTGCCGCTAACTTTACCCAACTGACCGGAATGAACTATGACGATGTGGTCAAAACCGCAGTCGCAGCCGGTCACCCCGTTAAATTCCTCTTCGGCGCCACGGTTATGGCAGGTTCCACCTACATTATACTTAATACCCTGGGGGCAACCTTCGGCGCCAATCTGGCAGGGGAAGTCCGTAATGTTCAGAAATCTCAATTGCTGGCTATGTTTGGTTCTCTGGCGATATTAATGTCGGCCTGGGCCATTTTCTATGGTTTCAGTTACAAGAGTTTTGGAGCCATGTGGACCAACTGTCTGATGTTTCTGTCCGGTACTGGCAACGCGGCTTATCCCTGGGGTGCCTATGAACCCTTTGCCACGATTTTGATCGGAGTTCTGACCAAGAGCCCCGTTTTTATCTTCCTGATTGCGTTGGCCTTCTTTATGGCGACTTTTGGTTCAGCTGCAGGTATGAGCTTTGGCCCGGCCAGAAATATATATGCCTGGGGATTTGACCGCCTGGTTCCGGAAAAGGTAGCCAAGATTGATCCCAAGAGCGGTGCTCCGATGGTGGCATCCACTATTGCTCTGGTGGTGGCTGAAATGTTCCTGCTCATGGACTGCTTTGCTCCTCAATGGACCGCCTACATCGGCTACACCATCTTTACCTGGTTCCTGGCCTGGATTCTGCTGGGCATATCAGGCATTGTATTCCCCTACCGCCGCAAAATACTGTTTGACTCCGCGCCCCCTATTGTCCGCAAGCGTTTTGCCGGAGTCCCGGTTGTCACCTGGTTGGGAATCCTGACTACTATTATCAGTGTTTCCATTTGTGTTTACCTCCTGATTCCGTTTTTCCAGGGGCAGATACCCAATACCATGATTATTATGTCGGCGGTGCTGTTGGTATTGCCGCTGATAATTTATTATCTGTCCAAATCCTCCTATGCTAAAAAAGGCATTGATATTGATATCCAGTTCCAGGAGATCCCTGCAGATTAGGAGCCAGTCCGTAAAATGGAATATTAAAGCAACTAGAACAAAACGCATAAAGGGGTGAGCCGTTAATGAAGATATTTTATTGTGCTGATATTCATGCAGCTGAAACCACCTTTCGCAAGTTCACCAATGCCGGACCATTTTATAAGGCAGACCTGGTCATCTACGGTGGGGACTTCTGCGGAAAAATGGTAGTGCCGGTTGTGAATAAGGGTAATGACCGTTATGAAGCTACTTATTACGGTTCCACGGTCAGTCTGAAAGGCGATAAGGAAATCCCGGATCTTAAGAAAACCTTGCGGGATGCCGGCTTTTATTTTGCTGATTTGACCGAGGCCGAATTGGAGCGGATTAGCGAAAAGGAAGTTGACCGCATAACTAAAGAAGAACAGCTTAAGCGGCTTGACGAATGGATAAGTCTGATGGATGAACGTTTTAAAAAGAATAATATCCCCTGTATCGTTATTCCGGGTAATGACGATCCGATCTATGTCGACGAGTACCTGAACCGGCTTTCCTATGTCCAAAACGGGGATGGAAAAGTACTGGAGGTAAACGGTTTCGAAGTGCTTTCTTTGAGCTACGCTCATCCGACTATCTTCAAGTATCCGCGTGATATCAGTGAAGAAGAGCTGGGTAAAAAGATAGATCAGCTGGCTGCTCAGGTAAAGCATATGAGCAAGTGTATTTTCAATATCCACATACCGCCGTATGATACTGATCTTGATCAGGATACACTATATGACGAGGACCTGAACCCCATACTGGACGGGGACGCTCTGGCCAGTGGCGCTACCGGCAGTAAAGCGGTCAGAGCGGCGATTGAAAAATACCAGCCTATGCTCAGTCTGCACGGACATGTTCATGGCTCGCGCGGAATATGCAGTATAGGCAAGACCGTATGTATTAACCCGGGCAGTGAATATGACCAGGCTCTCCTGAGAGGGGCCATAATTGAAGTTGATTCCAGTGGACGGGTATTGAGCCATATGCTGACCGCAGGCTAAATATTATCCGGTATCCGCCGGCATCAGCGCGGATTGATGCCGGCGGACCCACTTTGACTACTATCCGGGCTGAGAGCCGGAATTAGAATTTTACCCGAGGATGGTATCAGGATTTGAGTAATGAGCGTGGCAATGAATACAGATGGGTTATAATTACCATTTTATTCTTAGGCATTATGGGCATGAATGTTCTGTGGTTTGTTCCCTCACCGCTTCTGACCGTTATCATGGAAGAGCTTGATTTAAGCCTTACCTTGGGTGGTTTGGGAATATCCGTGGTCTGTCTCCTGATGGCTGTATTCAGTTTGACCGGAGGCTGGCTGGCGGAGCGGATCGGGGCTGAAAAAGCCTTTAGGGATGGACTCTGGTTCATGGCGGCCGGGGCGCTTTATTGCTGCCTGGTTGATAACTATACCGGTTTTTTTATCAGCCGCATCGTAATCGGTATTGGGTCGGGCCTATGTTTAACTATTTCCGGGGTGATTATCATGAAATGGTTCCCGGAGAGAGAACGGCCTTATGTCAATACCATCAACTCCCTCTTGCCCTATGTAGCCACCGTATTTACGTTTACCCTTACGGTTCCGCTGTTTATTTGGCTGGGTCATTCATGGCGCCTGGTAATCGTAGCCTGGGGGATATTCCTGGCCCTTACGGCTCTGGCATGGACTATAGGGGGAAGAGCGGGGGAAAAGTTTAATGTCCCTGACGCAGCCGGGGCGGGCCTGGGAAGGAGTTCATACGTCGAGGTATGGAAAAATCGGGAGGTGCGTCTGCTCAGTGTTGCTTTAGCCGGGGACCTGTGGAGTTTTCAGTTTTTATCCTCTATTCTGCCTACTTTTTATACGGCGGAATCAGGTATGAGTATGGAACTGGCCTCCAGGCTGACGGCTATATTCCCTGTATCCGGCATTGCGGCCGGTTTGCTCTGCGGGATATGGATGAGCCGGCTGGGTCTGCGCAAGCCCTTTACTTATCCTCTGCATGTCATGATTTTTATCGGAACCTTTATGGCTATTAATGGTAACGGTTTCTTACGGGTACTGGGAATAGCCATGGCCGGTTTCGGCAATGCCGGCTGGGCTCCGGCATTATTTACCATGCCGATGGAGTTTGATGATATGAATCCGGAGAAGGTTGGAGTCGTATTTTCAATAATGTTGTCAATAGGATATTTGGCTGCCTTTATTTCGCCATGGTTAGGCGGCTGGCTGGCAGAAATGATCAGTATCCACCATACGATTTTCCTGTTCTCTTTTTCATCGCTTATTGCTGCAATATGCACCTTTTTAATGAAAGAAACAGGACCATGCAGAAATGCATCATAGCTGAGGGAGATGTAAACAGATGAAAAACGTTGTATTGGATGAGTTGACGGCATCGGCGCAAAAGGCCTTAAGGGAACTGCTGGATGTGGCCCGGCTCAAGCCGGGACAGATTTTAGTGGTGGGTTGCAGTACCAGTGAGATACAGGGTGAAAAGATAGGAAAGGCATCAAATATGGAAATTGCTGAAGCCATCTTTAATGGTATTGCACCGGTGGTAGAAGAGAATGCTATTTTTTTGGCAGTTCAGGGTTGTGAACATATTAACCGGTCTCTGGTGGTGGGAGAGGAATGCGCCCGGCGCTATGGACTGGAAGTGGTAACCGTAGTTCCCCATTTGAAAGCGGGAGGAGGATTTGCCACAGTCGCTTATCATAGATTTAAAAAACCGGTGATGGTAGAAAGCATAGAAGCCCATGCCGGAATGGATATCGGCGATACCTTTATCGGTATGCAGCTCAAACCAGTAGTGGTACCGGTCAGAGCTGCAGTTAAACAGATTGGCAACGCTCATCTGACTATGGCCCGTACCAGACCGAGACTGGTGGGCGGAGAACGGGCTAAGTACAGTCTTGATTAAAATATAAGGGGAGGTTAGATGAAAGTATAACTTGTGATTATGTAAAAAATAGAGCAATTGAATATATCGGGGCAAGATGTTTTATATGTTTGACACTCATCCATAGCTGATATATGATGACCTTAGAATAGACAATCAGACAGCAAAGACAATGATTGTATATTATAGCAGTTGATGGCTGCGGAAGAATGAGCCCAGCTCATACCGAAGAAGCAAGTTGCGGTGTCACCAGCACGGCAATGAAACTTTCAGGTACCAGGACCGCAGCCGGATGCAACTCTGGAAAGTCAATTGACGCCGAAGGAGCAAACCCTCACAGGGTGAATCTCTCAGGTCAAGGACAGAGCATTGGTGATAGTGTCAAAGCTCTGTTTTTTTATTTCTTAAAGTATCGGGTTAGTTTTTCAACAAATAAATATCGTAACAAATGAAAAATGCGGGAGAATGGGCTTACCCATACCGACGGAGAAAACCGGTATCATTGCCATGATATTGGTGAAACTCTCAGGTGGAAGGACCGCATTTGGATGTAACTCTGGAAAGTCATCAGACGCCGAAGGGGCAAACCCTCACAGGGTGAATCTCTCAGGTAAAAGACAGAGCGCAGGCAGAAAAAAGCAGCGCTCTTTTTTTATGGATAAATCTGGATAGGAATTAAAGAGGGAGGCGGATTAGTTGCTGACGGAAGAATTGCTTATAGTTACCAACAATCCCAGGGTAAAAGAAATGACTGATTTCAGGCACTGCTGGGTAGAAGGGGAGTGCCGGGAGGTAATTATGCAAGCCTATAATTTCGTGGCTCAGGGGCATCAGCTGATCTCGCATCCCCTGGCGGGAAGCATCAAACCTAACCAGAATCCATATAAATCAATCCTTATCTCGAGGCTATCGGGTGAGGTTGACATAGCGGCCCTCAAGCTGGCAGAGAATTGCCTGCGCAAAGCCGAGGAGCTTATGGAAAATAAAATCCCCATTGATTTAAATGTCGCTTACGGGCAAGATCTGCAGCTTGTGGACCAGGATTTGTTATTAAATGCACTACAGTCAATTCAAGAAGGTAGGTGATTCAATAATGGCAGATGTTTATGACCTTCTGATTCTGGGCGGAGGACCCGGAGGACTGGCAGCCGGAATATACGGTGCCAGAGCCAAACTTAAAACCGGCATTATTGAGAAGGGTAAACCGGGCGGACAAGCCGCCACCACTGAGGAACTGGAGAACTACCCGGGATTTGGACCGGGTACTACCGGCTCCGGGCTGACCAAGGCTATGGCGGATCATGCCGCCCAATTTGGCGCCGATTTTATCAAAGACACGGTGGCAGCCTTGGATCTGACCGGTTCTCCCAAAAAGGTGAAGGGCAAGAAGGGGGAATACCTGGCTAAAGCCGTAATCTTTGCCCTGGGCGCCGAGCCCAGAATGCTGGGAGTACCTGGCGAAGGCAAATTGCGGGGGAAAGGAGTCAGTTACTGCGCCACCTGTGACGCCGATCTGTTTACCGAGCTGGATGTTATTGTGGTGGGCAGCGGCGACGCGGCCATTGAAGAAGCGGAGTATCTGACCAGATTTGCCGAGAATGTCACCATCATCGTTATTCACGAGGAAGGCAAGGTTGATGCTAATAAGGTTTCAGCCGAAAGGGCTTTCCAAGACCCCCGGCTTAACTGGAAATGGAATTCCATTGTTAAGTCCATCAACGGTGACGAACTGGTGGAATCGGTTACCTTGAAGAACATTAAAACCGGGACCGAGGAAGAATTCAGCACCAACGGCGTTTTTATCTTTATCGGCACCCAGCCCAAAACCGAATTGCTGCAGGGCATAGTCGAACTCAGTCCCCAGGGCTATGTACTCACCAACAAAAAAATGGAGACTAACCTGGAAGGGGTATTTGCAGCCGGAGACTGTTGCGACAAATACCTGCGGCAGGTGGTAACGGCCACCGCCGACGGTGCTATTGCCGCCTTTGCGGCGGAGAAATACATCCGGGAAACCGAACTGTGGGAAAAAGAAGTGCTGACCCCTCAACATCCTGTACTGGTGGCTTTCTACAATCCCACCGATATGGCAGGGACCGAGAAAGTAGGTATCATAGACAAATTTATGCAGGGAAAGGATAATCTGTCCCTGGTAAAAGTCGATGCGACCAGAAATGAGCTGGTTAAGAAACGCTATCGGCTGGATACCGGCAAGCTGCCGGTGGTCTATCTCTTTCAACAGGGTGAAGTTAAAGCTTCACTTGAGGATATAAATATGAAGAAGATTCAGGAGTTAGTTAAATAAAAAAGAAGGAGATGAAAACTGTGATTGCAGTAAACAAGGAAAACTTTGAGCAGGAAGTATTACAGGCTGACGGTGTGGTAATGGTCGACTGGTGGGGTCCCAAATGCGAACATTGTATGGAACTTATGCCGTCAGTGGAAGAACTGGCCGGGAAGTATCAGGGCCGGCTGAAATTCTGTTCCGTAGACACCTCCGGCAACCGCCGCCTGGCCATATCCCAGAAGGTTCTGGGTCTACCGGCTATCCTCTTCTATAAAGACGGCCAAAAGATCGGCGAGCTAGCCGGACAGGAAATACAGCCGGAAGATATTGAAGCCACAATCAAACAATATGCCAAATAAGCAATCTTAGATTGGAGGGACCGCAATGCGCTTAGAGTTGGGCTATATTTCGGTAAAAGATGTTAAATTCGGTGAAAAAACCGAACTCAGGGACGGAATTGTCTACGTCAATAAGGCCGAGCTGCTGGAAACCATAGCTGACGAGCGTCTGGCGAAATTGGATGTGGACATCGTTCACCCCGGCGAATCGGTAAGAATCTGCCCGGTTAAGGACGTACTGGAGCCCAGGGTAAAGGTATCGGGCAGCGGCAATGTTTTCCCCGGCTTCTTTGATGATGCCAAAACCGTCGGCGAAGGCCGGACCCATGTCCTGAGAGGCATGGGGGTTATGACCGTAGGTAAAATCGTGGGTTTCCAGGAAGGTATCGTCGATATGGCTGGCCCCGGGGCTGATTATACGCCCTTTTCCCAGCTTATCAACCTGGTTATTCTGGCCGATAAGGTCGAGGGATTAAAACAGCATGAACACGAAGCCGCCCTGCGTATGGTCGGCCTTAAAGCCACTCGTTATGTGGCGGAAGTCTCCCGCAACGCCGAACCTGATGAAATCAAAGTTTATGAAACCAAGCCTTTGCAGGAGCAGCTCTTAGAGTATCCCGGGCTTCCCAAGGTAGCTTATGTATATGCCCTGCAGACCCAGGGGCTTTTGCACGACAGTTACCTGTATGCGGTGGACGCCAAGAAAATACTGCCTACCCTGATCTATCCTACCGAGGTGATGGACGGCGCCGTCATCAGCGGCAACTGCGTATCCGCCTGTGATAAAAATACCACTTATCATCATTTAAACAGCCCGGTCATCTACGACCTTTTTGAACATCACGGCAAAGACCTGAATTTTGTCGGCGTGGTCGTAAGCAATGAAAACGTAACCCTGCTGGACAAAGAACGCAGCTCCAACTATGCGGCTAAGCTTATCAAGTCCATGGGAGTTGACGGCGTTATCATCAGCGAGGAAGGCTTCGGCAATCCTGATGCCGACCTGATGATGAACTGTAAAAAGATCGAAGCCGAAGGTATAAAAACCGTACTCATCACGGATGAATATGCCGGCAGAGACGGCGCTTCCCAGTCCCTGGCCGATGGCCATGTCGCAGCCAATGCCGTGGTTACGGCCGGTAATGCCAATGCTGTTATTACCCTGCCTAAACTGGATAAGGTCATCGGTTATGTAGATGCGGTAAATACTATTGCCGGTGGTTTTGACGGCGCCTTGGCGGCGGACGGCTCTATCACCATTGAGATCCAGGCCATTACCGGCGCCACCAACGAGCTGGGCTTTAACCGGATGGGCGGAAGCGTGATTTAAGGGAGCATATTGCTGAGCGATTCAGTGGTAAGACCATAAATGCTGAAGAAAAATTACCAGGCATGAGTATTTTAAGGAAAGGATGTTTTAATAATGGATAAAAGTTTCTTTGCCAATAAAAAAATCTGTGCTCTGGGTGACAGAGACGGAATCCCGGGTCCTGCTATTGCCGAATGTATGAAAACGGTAGGGGGCGAAGTACTGTTTACCAGTACCGAATGCTTCGTCTGAACTGCAGCCGGGGCCATGGACATGGCCAATCAAGCCCGTATTAAAGAAACGGCTGAAAAATACGGGACCGAAAACGTAGTAGTGATTCTTGGCGGCGGAGAGGCTGAATCAGCCGGGCTTACAGCCGAAACAGTCATCAGTGGGGATCCCACTTATGCCGGACCTCTTACCAATGTTGCCCTGGGTCTGGATGTTTTCCATCTCTTTGAACTCAAAGACCTCATTGATGAGTCGGTTTATGAGGAACAGGTCAGCATGATGGAGATGGTTCTGGATGTTGACGCCATAATAAGTGAAATGGAAAACGTCCGTAAAGACTGTGGCAAATAACTGAAAAGGAGTGAAAATAATGGCTGGAATTCGTGTAGTTCATTATATAAACCAGTTCTTTGCCGGTATTGGTGGGGAAGAAAAGGCTGATACCAAACCTTTTAAAAAGGAAGGGGTGGTAGGCCCCGGTTCGGCATTACAGGCCGCCTTCGGTGAAGAAATGACCATAGTTGGTACGGTAATTTGCGGTGACACCTATTTTAATGAGAACCTGGATACGGTGATACCCGAAATCATCAAAATGATAGCTGGTTTTAATCCTCAGGTCTTCATCGCCGGCCCGGCTTTCAATGCCGGAAGATATGGCGTGGCCTGCGGAGCTGTTTGCGAAGCGGTGGCCCGGCAGCTTAAAATCCCGGTCATCACTGGAATGTATGAAGAAAATCCGGGCGCTGACATGTACAAGAAGAGTGCCTACATTATAAAGACCGGGAATTCAGCCGCCAAGATGCGTCAGGCAATTCCGGCTATGGCCAAATTAGCCTTGAAATTAGGTAAAAGTGAAGCTATCGGCACCCCGGAAGAAGAAGGCTATTTACCCAAAGGAATCCGTATCAATATCTGGTATGAAAAGAGAGGCTCGGCCCGGGCAGTTGACATGCTGATCAAAAAACTGCGCGGTGAAGCATTCCAAACCGAATATCCCATGCCTGTTTTTGATAGAGTAACCCCGCGGCCGGCGCTTAAGGATCTTAGTAAAGCTAAGATCGCGCTGGTCACCTCCGGGGGCATAGTACCCAAAGGCAACCCCGACCGTATCGAATCGTCCAGTGCTTCAAAATTCGGTACCTATGATTTAACCGGTTTTGACGATCTGACGGCTGCAACCCATGAAACGGCCCATGGCGGTTATGACCCGGTTTATGCCAACCAGGACCCGGATCGGGTTTTACCGGTTGATGTAATGAGAGTCCTGGAAAAAGAAGGCGTTATCGGCAGCCTGCACAACACTTATTATGCCACCGTCGGGAATGGAACCTCGGTTGCCAATGCCAAAAAATATGCCCATGCCATTGGCTTGGAGCTCAAGGAAGCCGGAGTGGACGGCATCATCCTGACCTCCACCTGAGGCACCTGTACTCGTTGCGGTGCAACGATGATAAAAGAACTCGAAGAGGTGGTAGATGTTCCCTGTGTGCATATATGCACGGTGGTGCCCATCTCCCTTACGGTTGGCGCCAACCGTATTGATCCGGCGGTGGCTATTCCGCATCCGCTGGGCAATCCGGCTCTGTCTCCGGAAGATGAATTCAGCCTGCGGAGAAAAATTGTGGAAAAAGCCCTGCAAGCTTTGTGCACTGATGTAAGCGAACAGACGGTATTCTAAGCTTATTTAATCCAGGCGAGGTGGGCTTTATACCCCGATATAAGCCCACCTCCATTTGTATAAAAATCAAAGTAACAAAGGAGGTATCAGTTTTGAATTTTCCGGTTATTAAAGCAGCGGCCAATATATTGGTGCAATGTCCTAATATGATGATGGAGCATGGCACTACTCTGATCCAGGAAAAAGCCAAGAATCCCGATTCGGAATATCTTAAATCCATCGGCCAATTTGTGCGCAGTTATGAAGAAAGCGTAGCCTATGCCCCTAATCAGGTATTTATCGGCAATATGAAGCCTTCCGACCTTAATAATGTGGCCGGTCCCTGGTACAGCCATCCGGTAGAACCCAAGACCGATGGCAGATTCGGGGAGATCATGAGCGAAGTGGATTTTTACGGCTTGATGAAAATGTGTGACCGCTTCGAACTGGTGGAATTATCTTCTGAAATAGCGCCGGTCATTAAAAAAGCCCTGCAGTCTAAAGAAATGTTCAGCGAGGCTCAGCTGGCTATGCTGGACAAAGGCGCAGACATAGCTGAAATCCAGGCTTTGGTAGATAAGCACACTGCGCTGGGACTATATGACGGCGATAAACTGCTGGGCTGTGTCCGGGAAGCGCATGAAAGCGATCCCAACCTGTCGGCTCATGTGGTGTTCGAAAACCTGGTCACTAAAGCTTCCGGGGTGCTGGCTATGAAACATCTGTTTATAAAGAATAAGATCGACCCGGCGATTGTCGATTATATCATAGAAACTTCCGAAGAAGCCGTAGGGGATATGAACCAGAGAGGCGGAGGCAATATGGCTAAAGCCTGTGGTGAAGTAGCCGGCTGTATCAACGCTACCGGTATTGATCTGCGCGGTTTCTGCGCCGGCCCGGCCCATGCCATGGTTAATGCCGCCGCTCTGGTGCAGTCCGGAATCTTCAAAAACGTAGTGGTGATGGCCGGCGGCTGTACGGCCAAACTGGGCATGAACAGCCGGGACCATGTCAACAAACAGATGCCGGTGCTGGAAGATATGGTAGCCGGATACGCGGTGCTGGTAAGCGAGAATGACGGGGTCAGCCCGGTTATCAGAACCGACATTATCGGACGCCACAAAATCAGTTCCGGTTCAGCTCCGCAGGCAGTTATCCAGGCCATTGTGGTCGATCCCTTAATTGCCAGCAACCTTAAGATCACTGATGTAGACCTGTACTCGCCGGAATTGCAGAACCCTGAAATCACCGTTCCAGCCGGAGCCGGTGACGTACCTCTGGCCAACTACAAGATGATTGGCGCCATGGCCGTAAAACGCGGCGAAATTGAAAAAAAAGACCTCATGGATTTTACTAAAAAACATGGTGTCAGCGGTTTTGCTCCCACCCAGGGACATATTCCCTCCGGGGTCCCCATTATCGGCCATGCGCTGCTTGCCCTGCAGGCGGGCGCCATCGAAAAACTCATGGTCATCGGCAAAGGCAGTCTGTTCCTGGGCCGCATGACCGATCTATTTGATGGAATCAGCTTTATTATAGAGAAGAATTCCGGCAAACTGGAATCCGACGATGATGCTGCGGCTTCCGATGAGTTTAAGCAGGAACTCAGAGAACTCATCGCCGATGCCATGCAAAAGGTCGCGGACTCTCTGGCCGGGAGGTGATTTTTAATGACTGACCGTAAAAACGAACTGACCGTAGAACTGCTTTCCGAGATGGCCCGGATGATCAGGACAGGCGAATCGGCTAAGAAGGTAAGCATCGGTTTAAGCACCGTGGGCAGCGAAGTCCCGGTGGAGGACCTGGTACAAGGTGCGAAAGATGCCATGCGGCAGGACCGCAGTCTGGAAGTGGCGGTTATTGGTCCATATGCGGGTAACGACCTGCCGGTTTACCAGGCCCATAGCGATGAAGAGGTAGCCGCGGTTCTGGAAGATCTTCTGGATCGCAAGATCCTGGACGGGGTAGTAACCATGCATTACCCTTTCCCCATAGGGGTATCAACCGTGGGCAAGGTAATAACTCCGGCGCGGGGCAAACAGATGTATATTGCCACCACCACCGGAACCAGTGCTACCGACCGGGTGCAGGCGATGGTTAAAAACGCGGTCTATGGTATCGCCGTTGCCAAAGCGGATGGCATTGAAAACCCGACCGTCGGTATTCTTAACGTGGAAGGCGCCCGTCAGGTGGAAAGGCACCTCAACGGCATGAGGGACAAAGGCTATGAATTCGCCTGGGGAACTTCCCGGCGCAGTGACGGGGGACACGTCCTGCGCGGCAATGATCTCATCATGGGAAGCGTGGATGTGGTGGTAACCGATACCCTTACCGGCAATGTCCTGATGAAAATGTTCAGCTCATTTAACAGCGGCGGCAACTATGAGACCATAGGCTGCGGCTATGGTCCGGGAATCGGGGAGGATTTCAGCCGCTTGATCCTGATCCTGTCCCGCGCCTCCGGTATGCCGGTGGTGTCCGGTGCGATTCAGTATGCCGCCTCCATGGTGCGGGGCAATATTCAAAAAGTTAAAGCAACCCAGATCAATAAAGCCAAGCAAGCCGGCTGGACCGTGGAAAACTCCAAACCGGCTCAGGAAGCAGCCCCGCAGGAAATAGCCCCGCCGGCTGAGAAAGTGGTGGATTCCCAGATACCCGGTATTGATATCCTGGAATTGGAAGATGCGGTTAAAGCCCTCTGGCAAGAGAAGATATTTGCCAGCAGCGGTATGGGCTGCACCGGGCCGGTAATCCTGGTAGCCAATGAAGACCGTGACCAGGCCTTGGAAGTATTAAAAAACAAAGGTTACCTATAATAGTACTGGGGGCAGGCGCCAGGACAATTGAAGAGGAAGGCTGTGCGGGGAAGCAACTCCGAACCTTTGACAGCATTGAAGCGAGGGGGAAACGGGAATGCCGTCCCGGTGTTCCTGTTTGCCTTTGGTAATGAGGGAGCGTATTGCCAATAGAGCACACATTTATCAACGCCCCGATTAAAAATTGACTGAGGTGCTTGTTCAGTGTCTTTGAGTGATTTATGATCTTTGCTTTTAAGTAAGCGTTTCCTTTTTGCGAAATACCCCATCTTTTATTTCACGTTGTAGGGTTGAATGTCAAGACAGTCAGTAATAAAATGAAAGTTACTAATCACTAACTTTTAAATTTCTCATTTATGAGCCGGAGGTGAATTCCATGAGTGTGCTGAAGAGCTTTTTTCAAAATACGCGCAAGCCGCAAGGCATTGGCGGCAAACTGATGCTGTCCAGAATGAACGCCCGCCATAACGCGAATGCCAGGTGGGGCCTGGCGCATATTGAAATACCGCCGGCCGCCAGAATCCTGGATATTGGCTGCGGGGGCGGGCAAAATATCAGCAATCTGCTGGACCGCGCACCGCAGGGCATTGTCTATGGCGTGGATTACTCGCCGGTAAGCGTGGAGAAATCAAAACGCAAAAACAAAAAAGCCATTCTGCAGGGACGGGCAAAAGTTACGCAGGCGAGCGTTTCCTCGCTCCCTTTTGAAGATGGGGAATTTGACTTGGCCACCGCCTTTGAAACCATTTATTTTTGGCCGGATCTGCTCCATGATTTCATGGAAGTAGGACGGGTGCTAAAGGAAAACGGGCTTTTCTTTATTTGCAATGAGATCGCCCGGCCCGAAGGGGCTGAAAAATGGATCGAAATGCTGAATTTATCGGTCTACACAAAGGAGGACCTGTCCCGCGTACTGCTCGAAGCCGGATTCTGCGGAATTTCCTGTCATGAACATCCCAATGGGAAATGGCTTTGCGTAACCGCGCAGAAAGCCGGGCGAACCTGATCGGGGAAACTAATTAGGTCCAGGAATTGTAATGAGGATAAAAATAATGAGCTCTAATCAAAAAAAGTTTTGAACCCAATAGTTAGGCCAACCTAATTAATTTGTTTATCAGTATATACCCTTGTTTGGCAGCGTCAATGCAGCGAGGAAAAACAAGTGCAATATTTAAGGATGGCCGACGGGGACGTCTCCCTGTTCGGCTACCGGGGGGAGGTGGTTTCCTGCGATTTCAGCCTGAAGCCCTTTAAGGGGATCACCGTCATGGTCTATCTGCCGGATATCACCCAAAGCCTGAACATCATGCCCGGAGCAAACGAATTCCGACCGGAAGGCTTTTTCCGGAACGTATTCCCTTCGGATACCTGCATTATTAAACACGCCGGCCAAATGATATTGACAATAGTTTAATTTGTGTTATATTCATAACAGCGTTTCGTAACAATGTTATGAATATTGATGGAAGGGAGAGCCGGGATGGCCAGGCAAATTGAAGGCGTGTATGAAAAAGTCCTTGAGTCCGCCAGGCTTGAGTTTTTGGAGAAAGGCTTCAAGGATGCCTCCCTGCGTACCATTGCGCAAAACGCGGGCACCAGCACCGGCTCAATTTACACGCGCTTCACGGATAAGAACGGCCTGTTTGAAGCGCTGGTGGGTCCGGTTGTCGATGGTCTGAAAGAATGGTTTCGCACGGAACAGGAGATATTCGCCCAGCTCCCCGCGGATCAGAAAAAAGGCGACGTATTTGAGTATACCAACGACAAAATCAAAAACCTGGTCGACTATATCTATGATCATTTCGACGAGTTTAAGCTGCTGCTCAGCTGCGCGGAGGGAACCGCGTTTGCGGACTTTATCCACGACATGGTGGAGATCGACGTGGCCTATACGGTGAAATATATTGAATCCACCGGCAATGACGCCCTAGTCTCAGGCCGGGCCACCCCGGAATTCCTGCACATTCTCTCCAGCGCTTTCTACTCGGGCGTATTTGAGGTCGTGGCGCATGACATGACCAAGGCGGCGGCGTACAACCATGTCAGCCGTCTCAGACGCTTCTTCAGAGGCGGATGGGCGACCATCCTCAGCCCCTGACCATAGCCGCTCTTTGATTGAGGTCCCTCGTGGGGCTTAAAAAATTCGGATAAAGTTAGTTTTACCTAACTAATAAAAAGGAATTCATATGGAAAGTATGCAAGCGCAAAGTCCCTTTCTCCGCCTGAAAGACTTGGCAAGCCCTGCCCCGGACCTCTGCGCCGCCTCCGTCCTCAGGGCATCCAGGTTATAAAAACTGACCAACGGAGGATTATCAATGGAAAACCCAAATGAAAAAGGCCCCATTCCACTGCTTCTCAATTTTACCCAGCCATATAACGGTAAATAAATGGCCGCGGTTTTTCAATCAAGTAAACCTATGTCTGGAAAAGGAGGAAACATATATGAAAACTGCAAAAACAGACATGCGGGCCGAGCTGCTGGAAAATAGTCCGTGGGAGCTTATGCTCAAGCTCAGCGTTCCGGCCATTATCGGGATGCTGGTCATCGGGCTCTATTCGCTGGTGGACGCGGTTTACGTTGGGCAATTGATCGGCCCCAGCGCTATGGGCGCTATTTCGGTGGTGTATCCCTTCACTCTGATCAACAGCGGCATCGCCACCTTGATCGGAATCGGCTCCGCTTCCGTGCTGTCCAGAGCCATTGGAAGGAAGGACACCGAAACGATCGACAGGATCATGGGCAATCTTTTGCTGTTGATCCTGATCTTATCGGCGGCCTCAACCCTGGCGGGCATGATTTTTACCCGGCAGCTTTTGGCTCTGAGCGGCGCGGAAGGTGAGATACTGGAGCTCGGCGTCCGCTACATGCGCGTGGTGTTTGCGGGCTCGGTGCTCATCAACTTCGCCCAGAGCGCCAATATGATTCTGCGGGCGCAGGGGCTGATGAAACACGCCATGGTGCTGATGGGGATCGGCGCAGTCCTGGTCATGCTCCTGTGTCCCGTATTTATCCTGGCTATGGGGGAACGGGGGATAGAAGGATCGGCTCTTGCCAACATCGTTGCGCAGCTGGTCCAAGTCGGATTGACCCTGCACTATTTTCTCAAAAAAAACGATGTTGTCCGTTTCCATGGCATACGTCTGGCCTTCTCCCTGCTGCCTGAAATCCTTTCCGTAGGCGTATCCGCCATGATGATGCAGGTCATGACCCTGGTGCAGCAGACCGTGCTGTACAACATGGCATCCCGCCATGGCGGAGACGCGCAGATTATTCTCATTGGCGCGGCCCTGCGGGTGATGGCGTTTTCCTTTATCCCTTTGTGGGGCATGAGCCAGGGGATGCAGCCCGTTGTGGGAACAAATTATGGGGCCAGGCAGTATGAGCGGGTCAGGAAATCCGCCAACACCTTTTTTATAGGGGCCACGCTGCTGGCCCTGTGCTTCTGGATACCCATTCAGCTTTTCCCGGAAGCGATCCTTTCCATGTTCATCAAGGACGCCGCTATTGTGGCCCAGGGAACGGGTAACTTCAGGCTGATGTTTTCCATCTTTCCGACCCTTGGCATTATGATCATGGCCCTGACATTTTTCCAGGCCATCGGAAAAGGCGGCCAAGCCAGCCTTTTGGTCATTCTCCGCCAAATCGCCCTGTTTGTCCCCCTTGCTGTTCTCCTGCCCAGGGTGATGGGCATTACGGGCGTATGGGCGGCCAGCCCCATAACGGACGGGGCCGTGCTAATCCTTTCCGCAGCGATGGTCGCCATGGAATATAAGAAATTGCGCCAAGCCGGCAGTACACTGAACGCAGTTGTACAATAGCTGATCGTCCACCATCTGAAAGCGGTCCGCACCGCCGCTTCAATTAAGCATTACTTATTTGGTGATCCTCGCTGAGAGAATGCATAAACAAAAGGCAATCATGTCTAAAATCAACAGGATTGCCTTTTGTTTTCGGTTCTATTTATTATTAGGCCAATGCCTGGCCTAATGCCCTGCAGGCATCGCTCGCTTCGTCGTCAGGAGCTTCAATGCATATTACGCTGTCGCAGGCAAGCGTTGCGCCCTCGGAGATGCATACTGCTTTCCAGTCTCTCATCCATTCGCCGTCGCCCCAACCGTAGGAGCCAAAAAGAGCGATTTTTTTGCCCTTCAATTTAGTTTGGCAAGAAGAAAACATGGGCTCAAATTCCGTTTCTTCCAACTCTTCCGCCCCCATAGACGGGCAGCCAAACGCGATGGCGTCATAAGCATCCATTAAACTGGCGGAGAATTTCGAGGCTGTATATATGTTAACTTCAGCGCCTGCTGCTCTTGCGCCTTCCGCGACCAAAGCAGACATCTCCTTGGTATTACCCGTTCCGCTCCAGTAAACAACCGCGATTTTACTCATAAAAATTACCTCTTTTCTTAGAATGATTATCAATTAGGCAGCCACAGTCAACTGCATAATAGACCTGCCGCAAGAAAACATTTTTTGGTATATGCTCTTGCACTTTTTGTATTTGGCGAACAGTTTCATGGTTTCGCATTCATTGCTGTAGACCTTCCAACAGCCTGTGCATTTGCTTTTCTGACCGGCATTCTCAATGAAGCCGATAACGTCCTCTAAGGGATATCCCAGAAATATACCGATTTCATGGGGGAAATCTTGTCCCAACGCGAATCGGTGTTTTAAATTATCAATACAATCTACAATAGAATTGCTTCGATATCCGTAAGCGGACAGGAACTCCCTTACCCCGCTCTTCTGCAGGTCTTCTTTCAATTTTGATTTCCGATATATAAAAATCAAGGCACGGGAATCCTGCACGTGCAGTACTTCAAGAAAGACTCCTTTGCAGTTAAGCTGACGATTGATCGTATGCAGGCACTGTTCCAATTCGTCTTCGGACGGAAAATAATATTTGAACAAGCTTGCCGTTTTCAGGCTCGCCAATGTCGGAGCGCAATGGTTTATGAGAAATTGTTCTATGTCGCTCACTCCTTTCCCTATATTGCAGAATATTTTCCGAAATATTGCCGATAGTGGGGCGCTGTCTGAGAATGTTAGTATAAACTAACATTTATATCTTATTATAATCTCTCTAAATCTGTCAATAGACCTTATGCTATAAGCGGCAAAATGGACTGGCTTTTCAAGATTATCAGCGGAATTTTCGATGAGACATGTCTTTATCAGCGATAATTTCCAACGCGTATGGGCTCTCCACTTTTTGCGGCGGAAGGGGGAAGTTCCAACATCCTTGCTCAGTTTATATGTTTTAGATCTTCTTTATCGACACTTCCAGAGATTCCGGCATCTTTAATTTGACCGTCTTTTATGGTATAGAGATATATTGCCTCAGGTTCGTCAACATATTGCACTCTTATTATCCATTCATTATAGGATAATAAAATATTTAAAAACGAGTGTTTTACGTCAATATTCTCAATTTGCTCCGCAGCATATCCTTTAGCTTTAAGATATTCCCACATTAGTTTTTCCGAGTTCTTGGTTCCCCCAAGAACGTATATGAAGCAAGTTAGGGCAATAACCAAAATGGAAGCAACTATTATAGTTAATCTTTTCTTCATATCTTTCATCCTATATATAAAATATAAATAATTTTAAGTCCAAGGTTGGGATTTATGAGTTTCGTTTTATCATGATGATCAAACCGCATAACAAGTTTCTGCTTAGCCATAATTCCGATACCTCATCTTTTTGATCATACCACGTCTTTGCGCATAGGGAAAGGCGCGCTTGTGAAGGCCATGCTGCAGCAGCAACCTGCAGCAGCATGACCTATTCGGGTTA
>DHCD01000096.1:0-728 GCA_002398105.1 Syntrophomonas sp. UBA4911 | reverse complement strand
TTATATATCTTTACCGTTAATTATAGGCTTTTATTTGCTCTCTTTTCCGGTTTAGTCTCTGCAAGTATGGCAAAGTGAAGAAGCAAGAAGCATAGCATTCCAAATCCTGGTGTGGGCGTATTCATCTCCCAGGATTGAGGTTAATAAATAGCGTATTTCCAGGTTGGGAGCACATTGGGCCAGTTGCGCATACCGTCTGATTGCTTCTAATTCTCCCATGATAGCGGTTCTTACATCATCCTCAAAGTCGCCTGTCGCAGAAGGACAATCCGGAGGACATGATACTTCAGGCGGACATAAGCCTAACAGAGAAGCCTGCAGTCGTGCATGGCCATATTCGTCGCCTACTATACTTGTTATCAGCTCACGGAGCTCATCTGTCGGAGCTTCTTCTGCTATTTGAGCATAAAACCCAGCATCACAGATTTCATCCTGCATTGATTGTTCTAATTGTTGCAGATAATCATCACATTGCGAACAAGACATAATAGTACACCCTTTCATTGAATATTTGTTTCTTAATTAGCAATCATTTTGACTGTGATAGTAAATTAACAACTAATTCCGGTTGCAGACTTGTAAAAGAACACACTTAAATTTCAGGACATGATTTTATCTCCAGTTCTGCAGAAATACTACTTGTCAAAGCGGCCAACATCTTCTTAATATATCAATTTGGCAGTATGATATTGGAAATATAATGCTCAATTCAATTTGCACCTCCCTTA
>DHCD01000062.1:4534-21799 GCA_002398105.1 Syntrophomonas sp. UBA4911 | reverse complement strand
AACCCAACTTCTTCTAAAGACTCGCGCGTCATCACGGACGCGATTTCGGTGTCGCCCACTCACATTGTGACCTGGGCCATGACATCGTCGGTCTTAATGTTTCATACTTTACCCTGAAAGCGGTTCCTTACACCGGCATCCACTAATAATCACCCCCTTGCTGAAGTTGTATGTATTTTATTCTGGGTTTACAGCATGTATTTATACACAAATTTGCCATAAATAAGTAAAGGGAAGAGAAGGTATAATTGTAAGTTATCGAAAAGAGCATTCACCTTATCTGAAAAAGGGCTGGGAAAAATTTCTCGGGCAACCGAGCGGGGCTGACCGCCATGCTGTATGGTAAAGATCGGTCACAGCAGAACTACTTTATGTTATACTGATAGCAAAACCGGAATATCCAACCTCTACATAATTTAAAAAATGCTGCAGCTTTAAAAATATCAGGTAACGAAGGCTTTTGGGGGAGGAATTTCTGGTGCCGCTGACTGAGAAAAAAGAGCTGAATGCACGTATATGGCCTTATATCAAAATATTTGCTGTTCTTCTAACCGGTTTTATCGGGGCAATGCTGGCGGTATGGCTTTTTGGCGCCAGTACCGTCGAAGTTGAAGGCATTGAATTTAAAGTTGGTCTGGCTCCGGGCCGAAGCGGTTTAACCGAAGTGCATTTTCCGCCTTTTGGAGTAATTGAGGCCAGGACCCACCAGGGGCCGGTCAAACTGATAATTAACCTTGAGCAGATAAGCAGTGACAGCTTCAAAGCCCATATGGACAATCCCCCTGATCAGAAAAAATTTGTTCAACAGCTGCAGGATACCGCCCGGGACAGAATAGCCGCTTTTGCCCTGCATCAGACCGCGGTAGCGCTTTTAGGTGCATTCTTGCTGGTGCTCTTGGTCTGGCGTGCCGGTATGGTAAAGTTGCTATTGTATCCTGCTATCTCAACTCTAGTCCTGTTATTGATCCTGTCCGGAATATTCCGCTCTTACGACATTAAGGCTTTCCACGAGCCTGAGTATAAAGGGGTTCTCAGCATGGCTCCGACGGCGGTCAAATTCGCCACTGATTCCCTCGCCGATTTGCAGCAGATCAGAAATCATACCCGGCAAATAGTATCTAATTTAGGAGTGCTATTTTCCAGTGCTGATAGCCTGATGGCTATGGCTGATCCTGAAGAACAGGGTGAAGTAGTGAAAGTGCTGCTGGTCAGCGATCTGCATTCCAATCCGGTGGGAGTGGAATTAACTAAAAGTCTGGCCACCCGTTTTGGGGTGGACTTTTTAATCAATGCCGGCGACCTTACCGATATGGGATCAAAACTTGAAGCCAGTTTTACCGAGGATCTGGCAGCGGTAGGAGTTCCACAGTTATTTGTGGGGGGAAACCATGATAGTCCTGAAATAATGGATTTTATGGCCGAGATCCCCGAGAGTCATATTTTAGATGGCGATATGGTCACGGTGAAAGGAATCAAAGTGCTGGGCTTTTCCCACCCGCTGGCAGCGGTACCGGAGGTAGAGTACAGCAGCCAGGAAGAAGAGGAGGAGGCCTTAGGCCAACAGGTAACCAGGGTATATGAGACGGTTGCCGCTCAGGGCCGACCCGATATACTGGTAGTACATGATTCCAAGCTGGGCAAAAAGCTGGTTAAATTGGCCGGGCTGGTTATCGCCGGTCACGACCATCGCCTGAGAATAGAGCAGGGGGCAGGCTGGGTTTTCGTTAATCCGGGCACTACAGGGGCTTCAGGCTTAAGGGGTTTCTATTCGGAAAAAGGAATCTCCTATTCGGCAAGTATTGCCTATATGTTGCCTGATTACGGCGTACTGGCAGTGGACATGGTAAAGTATAATCCGGTATCAAAGCAGTTTTCCCTGGAGAGAAAGCTCTTAAACCCCAGACCGAATGCAGCCGAAGAGCATAAGGACAAAGAATAAATAAAGATTTCTGGATGTATAAATATTCCGTTTGCAGGGTGATGCGACCAGGTTTGGTCTGACTCCTACCTGATTTATGCATCCAATGCAAGCTTTGGCAGCGGAGCCAATAATAAATATAAGCCCGGAAGACTAAAATACCTCCCGGGCTTATTATTTTCTGTTTCAATCAGGTTTGGTGAACTGATGCTGTCATGACATCTATTTCGCCGGTTTTATTTTTTATGGTAAAAAAACGCCTAAAAAGCAGTATTTTCATGGCTTCCAGGTTTGAATAATGAAAAACTGCCAAACATATAATAAAGTATCTATTTTACTGGAGGCCAATCTAATGTTATACGAATTCCAAGTACTTACAGCAGTTGATATCGACTCTTTCCTGGGCGATTATGACAACCGCCTGCATTGGATTAAACAGCGGGGCTATGTTCCTACGGTATCATGCCGGGATCTGGAAGATAATATGCGTTTGATTATTCTGCGCCTGGAAGGCAATCAGGCGGAAGGAGTATTTCGGAATGAAGATATCGTGTATATTTTCAAGCATCAAATTGCCGAAATCTTAGCTGAGCATATTGTTAAAGACTGGGTAGGCAAACTGCTCTGGCGGGAGATAATGCGAACTTGCCGCCATCTGCCGGATCACGATCGCAGCAATGTGCATCAGCGGGCGATGGATTTTTTGAAAAAATGCCATGATAATGAAAGCCTTAATCTGCTGCTTAATTTTAGCCGCAAGAATAGGATCGCTCATCGGTTATTCGACTATATAAGCACTAGTTTAACTGTAAATGTAGAAGGCTTTATAAATTTCTGCATGCAGGATTATCTGACCGAATTAAAGTTTGCCGTAGAGGTAGCCCTGGAGGAACTTCGCAATCAGAAAGAGTACAATGATTTTGTTAATCTCCTGCGCTATTTTGTAGATACTCAGGCCCCCAAAATCTATGAAGTCAATTTGATGATGAGCAATGACGGCATGTTCTATCTCTGGGATGGCCAGGGGGTTAAAATCGAAGAGAGTTATATTGACTACTATCTGGATGAAATGCTGATGGATGAAATCAATCTGGATGATGTATTGATCAGTATTCTTATAACTATTGCCCCGAGGAAGATTGTCCTGCATAATATTGCCGGTATTGACAGTGAATCGGTGGCGATGATTAAAAATGTTTTTAAGGAAAAAATCAGCGAATGCCATGGATGTGAACGCTGTTATCAGTATCAATTGGAAAATGACTGCGAAGGCCGCCGCAAGCCTTAAAGGCTTGATGCCCAATCTCGCCATTTGGATTCGGAAGCCTCATTCTTCCTATCATCCTGCTGCTTGCTGCCTGCCAATTAAAATTGCGATTATATACAAAATTTGATATATTCTTTAAGTAATGATTAAGCCCTGGTTTAAGGTGGAATCCAAGTGCTGAAGTATATTGTTCTGCCCTTGATTAGTGCTCTTATTGGTTATATTACCAATGTAGTTGCCATCAAGATGCTGTTCTGGCCCCGTCGGCCCATTAATCTATTAGTGTTTCAATTGCACGGACTCCTTCCCAAACGCAGGGGCGAACTTGCCAATAGTCTGGGTAAGCTGGTAGAGGAACAGCTGCTGTCCTTGGATGATTTATTTGCCCGGATAAACACTCCGGAGGCTAAAGAGATAATAAGCCGGCAGATTATCATGGCTGTAAGGGACAGGCTGGGGGAGATTATTCCCCGCATGGTGCCGGCTAAAGTAACCCAGGTAATAATTGACAGTGTGGAAAAACTGATTCACCAGGAAGCGGAACATATAATCAGGCAGGTTATTGATTCCGGGCAGGAATACCTGAGCAAGGAATTCCAGATAAGCAAAATTGTCGAGGATAAGGTTAACGCTTTTGATTTAGACCAGTTGGAAGAAATGATTCGCGGGATATCTTCTTCGGAATTACGTGCTATTGAGATTCTTGGCGGAGTACTGGGTTTTATAATCGGGATAATTCAGGATGGAATATTGTTGCTCTTATAGACGGCGAGCTTTTATCGGGAGGTATTTAATATGATTCGGATTAGTTTAAAAGACGGCAGCCAGCGTGAGTACCCTGAAGGCATTACTCTCCTGCAGGTAGCTCAGGATATAAGTCCCCGGCTGGCAAAAAATGCAGTAGCAGGCGTCTTTAACGGAAAATTAAGTGACCTGAATGCCGGAATTGCGGAAGATGGAGAACTGGAACTGCTAGGTTTTGATGACAGAAGAGGGGCCGATGTATACCGGCATTCATCATCCCACGTTATGGCTCAGGCCGTAAAGCGTCTGTGGCCGGAAACCAAACTGGCTATCGGCCCGGCTATTGACCGGGGTTTCTATTATGATTTTGACAGCCCCCATACCTTTACCCCGGATGATTTTGCTTTGATTGAGAAGGAAATCAGCGCCATAATTGAAGCTGATTATCCCTTTGTCCGCAAAGAGCTGAGTCGGGAAGAGGCCTTGGCTTACTTTAAGGCCCGTAATGAGAATTTTAAAGTAGAGCTGATACAGGCTTTGCCTGAAGAAGCGACTATCAGCATATATCAACAGGGAGAGTTTGTGGATCTCTGCGCCGGGCCTCATGTTCCCTCGACTGGAAAACTGAAGGCCATTAAACTGATGAGTCTGGCCGGAGCTTACTGGCGGGGCAGCGAAAAAAATCCTATGCTGCAGAGGGTATATGCTACTTCTTTCCCCAAAAAATCCATGCTGGATGATTATCTCTACAAACTGGAGGAAGCCAAAAAACGTGACCATCGCCGCCTGGGGCGGGAACTGGGGTTATTTACTATCGTCGACGAAGGACCGGGATTTCCTTTCTTCATGCCTAAAGGTATGATTCTGCGCAATGAACTGGAGAACTTCTGGCGGGAGGAGCACCGTAAAGCCGGTTACCAGGAAATACGGACCCCGATTATTTTGAGCCGGGAATTGTGGGAAAGATCGGGACACTGGGATCATTATCAGGAAAACATGTATTTCACCACTATTGATGAAGGGGATTATGCTATAAAGCCCATGAATTGTCCGGGGGGAATGCTGGTATATAAGCAGAATCTGCACAGCTATAAGGAACTGCCGATCAGAATGGGGGAACTGGGATTAGTTCATCGCCATGAGATGTCCGGAGTCTTGCATGGCCTGATGCGGGTTCGGGCTTTTACCCAGGATGATGCCCATATATTCATGTTGCCGGAACAGATTATTGATGAAATCAAAGGCGTAATTAATTTGGTGGATCATTTTTATAGTTTATTCGGGTTCCCTTATCATGTAGAGTTGTCTACTCGCCCGGAAAACTCCATGGGGTCGGATAAGGACTGGGAGATTGCTACCGATGCTCTGATTCAGGCTCTGGACGAGAAAGGTATGGATTATTTAATCAATGAAGGCGACGGAGCTTTTTACGGCCCCAAGATTGACTTTCATCTGCAGGACTCTTTAGATCGGACCTGGCAGTGCGGCACCATCCAGCTTGATTTTCAGATGCCGGAAAAATTTGACCTGACCTATATCGGCGAGGATGGAGAAAAACACCGCCCGGTTATGATTCACCGGGTTATTTATGGGAGTATCGAAAGATTCATCGGTATACTGACCGAACACTTTTCCGGCGCTTTCCCTACCTGGCTGGCTCCGGTTCAGGTTCGCATATTGCCTATTACCGAGCGGCAGCATGATTATGCCCATCAGATACAGGCGGAAATGGAACAGCATAATATCAGGGTAGAGGTTGACCTGCGCAGCGAGAAGATAGGCTATAAGATAAGGGAGGGGCAATTGCAGAAAATACCTTACCTGCTTATCCTGGGCGATAAGGAGCTGGAAGCTCAAAGCGTAGCTGTCCGCCACCGTAAAGAGGGCGACCTGGGTGCCATGCCCCTGGCTGACTTCGTGAAACGAGTCAAAACGGAAATAGAAAAAAAGAGCCTGTAAAAAAACAATTAAATCAGTGCTGATCCGGGATTAAACCAGTTGCCATACGTTTTGCAATATGGTATACTCCATTAGGTATTAAGCAGAAGCCTCGCTTCTCACCTTGCAGCTTGAAGTTCGTAAGGTAATTGGTCAGACATCCGGGTAATAAAAAGGTTTATTTATACTTGTCTGCCACAAAGCGAGTTTTTGCAAACTCGCTTTTTTAATTTATTAGGAGGTGAACATCTTATCAGCAAGGATTGGAGGATCAATGAAGAAATCCGAGTCAGGGAGGTTAGACTGGTAAGCGACGACGGGGAACAGCTCGGTATAGTATCCGTGCGTGACGCCCTCGCCATAGCTTTAGAGAAAGGGCTTGATCTGGTCGAGGTAGCTCCTTCAGCTCAGCCGCCGGTATGCCGCTTGATGGACTATGGCAAATTTAAATTTGAGCAGAACAAGCGGGAGAAGGAAGCGCGCAAGAAGCAACATGTTATTTCCATAAAAGAGGTTAAGATGCGGCCCAATATTGAGGAACATGATTTTCATGTCAAAGCTAAAAATGCTCGGAAGTTCCTTTCCGGAGGAGATAAGGTCAAACTAACCATTATGTTCAGGGGAAGAGAAATAACTCACCCGGAACTGGGAGAAAAACTGTCGGTGAAATTTGTCAATGAATTATCTGACATATCAAGTGTAGAAAAATTGCCTAAGGTTGAGGGAAGAAATATGGTAACAGTCCTGATGCCCAAATTGGATAATGATAAGAAGGAGGATGCTTAATGCCTAAAACCAAGACCCATAGAGGTGCAGCCAAAAGATTTAAAAAGACCGGTAGTGGTAAGATAAAGAGATTCAAAGCTTATGCCAGTCACCTGCTGGGAGCCAAGAGCCCCAAAAGAAAAAGAGGCTTGCGCAAGGCCGGGTTGGTCAGTGAACAGGAAAATAAAAGAATATCCAAATTAATTCCTTACTAGACACAGGAGGTTTTGATATATGCCAAGAGTAAAACGTGGAGTAACTTCACATCAGAGACATAAAAAGATTCTTAAGCTGGCCAAAGGGTATCGCGGCAGTAAATCCAAACTATACCGGGTAGCCAATCAGCAGGTTATGAAATCAGGGAATTACGCCTACATCCACCGGCGCCTGAAAAAAAGGGATTTCCGTAAACTATGGATTGCGCGCATCAACGCTGCCGCCCGTGACAATGGCACTACTTACAGCCGTATGGTACATGGGCTCAAGGTAGCCGGAGTGGACATTAACCGCAAGGTACTGGCGGAACTGGCCATTACCGACCCGGGCGGATTCACCGAACTGGCTGAGCTTTCTAAAAAATACCACAGCAAATAAGCATAAAGGTAAAAAGTATGGCTGATGGCCATACTTTTTACCTTTATCAGCGTTAATACGGGGGCTAGGCCATGAAAAGGGTTATTTCTAAAGACAATCAATATATAAGACAGGCGGCAAGTCTCAAAAATAAGAAATACCGTGTCCGGGAGCAAATGTTTCTGCTGGAGGGTAAAAAAATGGTGATTGAAGCCCTGCAGAGTCATAAGCCGCTTATCAGGGTATTGGTGGACGAAGCTCATCAGGAGGAATACCAGCCTCTAGCTGAGCGCTATTGCGACCCGGAGTGGCTGCAAGTAGACTCCCGGGTCTTTAATGGCATTGCCGCTACCGACACTCCCCAGGGTATTATGGCGGTGGCTCCCATTCCCGATCATGATCTGGGGGAGTTATTTAAGCAAAGTGCAGGGCTGATCATGCTGGACCGGATATCAGATCCCGGCAACCTGGGAACCATTATCAGAACTGCCTGGGCCCTGGACATTGATGGGATATTGCTCAGCCCGGAATGTACTGACCCTTTCAGCCCTAAAGCGGTTCGTGCCAGCATGGGAGGCGTTCTCAATGTTCCGGTTTATACTGCTGTAGGCCGACAGCAAATAGAGCAATTGCAATCCACAGGTTACAAAGTGATAGGCACCGCTATTGCTGCCCGGACCACTGTTTTCGAAGAGGAATATAAGGGAGCCCATATAATAGTAATCGGCAGCGAGGCCCGGGGAATAAGTCCCGCTATCCAGGCCTGCTGTGATAATTTAATCAATATACCAATTAATCCCGCGGTAGATTCTTTGAATGCGGCGGTGGCATGTGCTATAATTATGATGGAAGTATGGAAACAGAGAAATAATACTTTCTTGTCCTAGATTTCCCGCTATGATATAATAAAAACCAGTTCGACCCGGGACTATTATTGAAGGGTGGAGCAGAATGGCAGATCAGGCTGAATATCTATGGAATTTATTTGAGACTTCCGGCTGCATCATATATTATCTCTTGTATAAAATGATTGTTACCCATTAAAACCCAAAAGCTATGAACAGGACAATTAGCTTGCTGCTTAACTTTGCAGGGAGGCGGTACCAGCGACTGAGAGTACGCCAGGGGAAAAGCAAGTGAATTCACCTGGGAGCAGTGGACTGAATTAACAGTAGGTCTTACCGGCGCCTCCGTTACAGGCATTAAGTGAACCAGCCGGAATCAGGCTGGTTAAAAAGGGTGGTACCGCGGAACAGACTTTCGTCCCTCATGGGGGATGGAAGTTCTTTTTATTTTCTGGCAGGGAGGATGAGGGCTGTGCTTGATAAGTTAAAGCAAATAGCCGACAGGTCTGAACAACGATTGGCTCAGGTGAGCAGTATTGATGAAATCAACGAACTAAAAGTCAAAATTTTGGGCCGTAAAGGGGAGATAACCCAGCTGCTGCGTGGTTTAAAAGACTTGAATGCTCAGGAACGGGTTAGCGTAGGTAAAATTGCCAATGAGCTAAAAGCAAGATTGGAAGATACCATTAACCGCCGAACTGAAGAAATCAAGAATCAGGAACTGCAGCTCCGACTGGAAAAGGAAAAAGTGGATATCACTCTGCCCGGTTTACCCTGGCAAAGAGGGGGAAAACATCCGCTTACCCTGGTTAATGAAGAAATAAGGGATATATTCATAGTGATGGGCTTTAGCGTTGCCGAAGGCCCGGAAATAGAATCCGATTATTATAATTTTGAAGCCTTGAACATCCCGCGGGACCATCCCGCCCGGGAAATGCAGGATTCCTTTTATATCAGCGACGATATTTTGCTGCGCACCCATACCTCGCCGGTGCAGGTACGTACCATGGAAAAACTGGCCCCGCAGACCCCGGTTAAAATCATTGTACCCGGCAGGGTCTACCGGAGAGACGATGATGCTACCCACTCTCCCATGTTTAATCAGGTCGAGGGCCTGGTGATAGATAAAAACATAACCTTTGGCCATCTAAAAGGCACCTTGATGCTTTTTGTCCACAAAATCTTCGGGGAAGATGTCAAGGTGCGCTACCGTCCCAGCTTTTTTCCTTTTACCGAGCCCAGTGTGGAAATGGATATTTCCTGTGTCAATTGCAAGGGGACAGGCTGTCGGGTTTGCTCCCATACAGGCTGGCTGGAAATACTGGGAGCAGGAATGGTAAACCCCCGGGTACTGCAATACGGGGGTTATGACCCGGAAGAGGTTACCGGCTTCGCCTTCGGCATGGGGGTAGAGCGTATCGCCATGCTGAAATACGGCATCAACGACCTGCGCCTGTTCTTTGACAATGACAAGCGCTTTTTGAAGCAGTTTTAGATTTCATAAATATAACTGAATTCATTAATAAAACCTTTAGGGGGCTGGAAGATGGGTGTATCAATTAAATGGTTAAAACAATATGTCGACTTCAATTGGAGCGCTGAAGAGTTGGCTCACCGGCTTACCATGGCAGGAATAGCGGTCGAAGGCGTGAACCGGGAAGACGACGATTATATACTGGATCTGGATCTCACTCCCAACCGGGGTGATTGCCTGGGCATGATCAATCTGGCCCGGGAGGTGGCCGCTTTAAGCGGCTCCAGCTTGCAACTGCCGACGGTAATGGTCCAGGAAAACAAGGAAAACATAAGCAAGTTGGTCAAAGTGGAGATAGAGGCTCCCGAGCTCTGTCAGCGTTATGCCGCGCGGTTGATCAAAAATGTCAAAATAAAAGAATCTCCCCAGTGGATGCAGGAAGCTCTGATCCATTCCGGGATAAGGCCGATAAACAATATAGTGGATGTCACCAACTATGTGATGTTGGAATGCAACCAGCCGCTGCATGCCTTTGATTACCGTTTACTGGGCAGCAAAATCCTGGTGCGGCGGGCTCATCCCGGGGAGAAATTTACCACCCTGGACGAAGTGGAAAGGCAGTTGGATGAGGATATGCTGGTGATAACCGATGGCAGCAGGCCGGTTGCCTTGGCCGGAGTCATGGGGGGGCTTAATACCGAGATCCATGACGCCACCGTTGACGTTCTGCTGGAATCAGCCTGGTTCCTGGGACCCAATATTCGCAGAACTTCTCGCAAAGTAGGCTTACGCAGTGACTCCTCCATGCGCTTTGAAAAGGGCACCGATATTAACGGGGTTATATATGCGGCCAACCGTGCCGCCATGCTTATCCAGCAATTGGCTGAAGGGGAAGTGGCGGCCGGAATCTGTGATGTATACCCTGACCCGCGTAAAGCTCTGCAGGTAACATTGCGTCCCCAGCGGGTAAATTACCTGCTGGGAGCCGAGATAAGTCCAGCGGCAATTCGTTCCTATCTGGAGCGACTGCAGTTTGCGGTCAAGGACAATAAAGGCAGCCTGGCGGTCGACATACCCAGCTACCGGCCCGACATTGAGATGGAAGTTGACCTGATCGAAGAAGTAGCCCGCCTTCATGGTTATGATAAGATTGAGCCCGGTTTGCCGGGGGGAGAAACTATTCCCGGGGGCCTGACCCGCTATCAAAGATTCCGCGATGAAATAAAAAATATCGCAGCCCAAAGTTTAAATGAAGTAGTCAACTACAGCTTTATCAGTGAAGAAAACTTCGATCATTTATTACTGCCCCCGGAGAGCCCGCTGCGCAAGGTGGTAAAGGTAGCCAACCCTTTGTCGGAGGAACAGGGGGTTATGCGCACCCTTCTTTTACCTGGTTTATTGCAGAATATCAGCACTAATCTGGCGCGGAAAAATGAAAACCTGGCCTTCTTTGAGCTGGCTTCGGTATTTCATCCTTCACCGCAGGGTTTGCCGATCGAAAAATTAAAGCTGGGGGGGATTGTATGCGGGCATCACGACCTCAACTGGACTAAACAGCGGATAGAAATGGATTTCTTCTATCTCAAGGGCATAGTGGAAAACCTGCTCTGGCATTTAGGGCTGGATCAGTGTGAGTTTGCGGTGGCCCACGATGTTTCCTATCATCCGGGAAGGTCGGCGGTACTCAGGTACTTCGGTGATGAAATAGGTATCATAGGAGAGCTTCATCCTCTGGTCTTGCTGAATTACGGCATAAAACAACCAAGCTGTGCCTTTGAATTGGATATAGAGAAGCTCTATACTCATCGCAGAACCCGCCTGAGAGTAGATAGAATCGCCCGCTATCCGGCAGTAGAACGCGATATTGCCGTAGTCCTGAACCATAAAGTTACTGCTGCTGAAGCCTTGGCCGTCATCCGGGATGCAGAAAAGGAGCTGCTCAAAGATGTTGTAGTATTCGATATATACACCGGTGCCCAGGTAGCTGAAGGGTATAAGAGCGTAGCATTTAAGATGACCTTTCAGTCCCTGGACAGAACCCTGACCGAGAACGAAATCAACAGCAGCGTAAGCAGAATACTGGAAAGGCTGCAACAGGATGTTAAGGCCGAATTGAGGTAATGAAACCAACGGGGATGGCTATAAAAAGCAATCCCCGTTTTATAATCAGTGCTGTTCCCGGCAATTTACTTTTTACTCCTCGTCATCCTTTTTATTTTCCCCCTATCATTTCCTAAAATATTATATAATGATAAGCATCATGAGGGTAGAGGAGGAGAATACATGGCAATCAATTCTTATTCACAAGACCTGCCCATCACCGTTAATATAAAAGATATAGGCGATTACCTGGTTAAACCGGGAATTACTGCTGCCGATCTGGTTAAAGATATAGCCAGTGCAGGCCCATATCCGGTAATGGCAATCATTAAGGGAAACACTCTTTATGACCTGCATCATGTTTTAAACCAAAATTGCGAGCTGGAATTGGTCTACCCCAGCAGTGAAGCCGGTATGAGAATATACCGCCGCACGGCTGCCTTTCTGCTGATAAAGGCCTGCCGGGAGCTCTACCCGGATAAAACCCTGGCGATAAAACACTCTTTATCCAATGGCCTGTATTGTGAGTTTATCGGTTACCAGCCGTCACGCCAGGACATTATCACCCTGGAAAAAAGAATGCAGGGTATCATCACCGACGACTTGCCCATTAACAAATTGACCGTATCTAAAGAGGAAGCCTGCAACATCTTTGCCCGCCAGGGCCAGATGGATAAAGTGAAGCTCCTGGAATTCCGGGATAAAGGCCATGTTCATATCTATGAACTGGATGGATTCTATGAATATTTCTACGGCTATATGCTGCCATCAACCGGCATGTTAAGCCAGTTCAGATTGTTGAACTATCCTCCCGGACTTATATTGCAGACTCCGGAAAAGGATGAACCGGGAAAGGTTGTTAAATACCTGCCCCAGCCCAAACTGTCCCAGGTTTTTTATGAAGCCAAAAAATGGGCGGAGATGCTTGATACTCCTCATGTGGCCGCCCTTAACGATATAATCACCTCCGGCCGTGCCGGTGACCTTATTCGGGTCAATGAGGCCCTGCATGAAAAAAAGATAGCCTATATTGCGGATCGCATCTGCGCTGATCCCAATATCAGACTGGTATTGATATCCGGTCCCTCCTCTTCAGGAAAAACCACTTTTGCCCAGCGTTTACTGATTCAACTGCGGGTCAACGGCAGGAGACCGGTATCAGTATCTTTGGATGATTATTTTATTGACCGGGACTCGACTCCCCGGGACGAAAATGGAGATTTTGATTTTGAGGCGCTGGAAGCGCTCAAATTGGATCTTTTTAATGACCACTTGCTGCGCCTGATTCAAGGGGAGGAAGTGGAGACGCCCAGTTATAATTTTAAAGCGGGATGCTGTGAAGTCATGGGCAGGAGAACCCGGGTTCCTGCCGGGGAGCCCATTATAATTGAAGGCATACATGGGCTCAATGAGCACCTGACCTGGAGCATCCCCCGGGAACAGAAGTTTAAAATATATATCAGCGCCCTTACCCAGCTCAATGTGGATTACAGCAATCGGATTCCTACTACCGACAGCCGTCTTTTGCGCCGGATTGTTCGCGACAGCCGTACCCGGGGTTATAATGCCCGGGCTACTCTGAACCGCTGGTCATCAGTGAGAAGGGGAGAGGAGAAAAATATTTTTCCCTTCCAGGAAAACGCCGATGTAATGTTTAATTCCTCCCTGGTTTATGAGCTCTCGGTTCTCAGGCCATACGCAGAACCATTGCTGAGGGAAATAGGCCCCAACTATTCCGAACATGTGGAAGCGAAACGGCTCCTGAAATTCCTGAGCTATTTTCAACCGCTGGACAGTAAAGATATTCCTCCCAACTCTATAATAAGAGAATTCGTCGGAGGGAGCTGTTTTGACGTCTGATATAGCCACATAGATTGGCAATCATCAGGATATGGTATAGGATAAGAGCAAGTGGCGCTATATATATGGAGGTGATAAAATGAAAGGCAAAATTCTGGTAGTGGATGATGAGGAAGCCTTGACCAGGCTGGTAAGCTACAATCTGGAAAAGGACGGGTTTATTTGTATTCAAGCCAGTGAAGGGTCCAGAGTGCGGGAAATCATCGCCCGGGAGAACCCCGACCTGGTTATTCTTGATTTAATGCTACCCGGCCAGGATGGTCTGGAAATATGCCGCGATATGCGTTCGGCCGGGGATAAGACCCCGGTTATCATGCTTACCGCCCGCGATGATGAGATTGATAAAGTATTGGGACTGGAGCTGGGGGCTGATGATTATGTCACTAAGCCTTTCAGTGTACGGGAATTAAAGGCCCGGGTGAAAGCGGTTTTAAGGCGACGGAATGATCGGGAGGAGGAGGGCGACAGCAGCAGTCCCATCAATATCGGCAGTTTTACTATTAAACCGGACAGCTATGAGATATTTCATAACGGTCGCCTGCTTGATTTAACGGTAAAGGAGTACGAACTTTTAGAGATATTGCTGCGTAACCAGGGGAAAGTTTTGAAAAGGGATTACCTGTTGGACGTTTTATGGGATTATCCCGATAGCAGCAGCACCAGGGTGCTGGATGTCCACATCAGCAAATTAAGGGAGAAGATTGAGAAGGATACCAAAAACCCCCAATATATTAAAACTATCCGTGGTATTGGCTATAAATTTGGGGAGGAAGTTAATGTTTAGTACCTTCCGCTCCCGGTTAACGGTAACCTATATCGTTATTATCGCCGTGATATTGTCTATTACCGGCGTTTTTTTATCCGTGTTTTTTAAGGACTACTATTTCAGCTCAATAAATTCAAGTTTGCTGCATGATGCCCGGTTGGTGACGGAGATGATCGGATATTATGATGGGCAGGAAGATGCTTCTAAGTTTTTTCAGCAGATTTGTCTTCAGGCTGCCCATGACACAGACACCCGGGTGACCATAGTAGACGACCAGGGCAAGGTTTTGGGAGATTCCAGTTATAAAGCGGAAGAGATGGGAATTCATAAAGATCGCCCTGAAATTTATCAGGCTTTACGGAATGGGAACGGGATGGAGACCCGGTACAGTGAAACTGCTGGAGTGCGTATGCTCTATGTAGCCGTAGGTTTTGAACAGGGTGATCTGAAAGGTGCGGCGCGCCTGGCCCGGCCCCTGACCGAGGTGGAAGCGTTTTACCATCGGGTTTTGTATACTCTCCTGCTGGCCGTTTTACTTACCGGTTTACTGGGAGCGGGTATAAGCATTGCCATAGCCGGCAGGTTCTCCCAACCGGTAGTTCGAATAACCAATGCGGTAGTGGATATGGCGCGGGGTAATTTAAAGCGCCGCATCAGATACCGGGGTGATGATGAACTGGGTAAATTGGTGTCAGCCATAAATAATATGGCCGAACATCTTGATCATACCATTGATGAAATATCGACGGTAAAGAACCGGCTCGAAGCCCTGCTGGAGAATACGGTTAACGGAATCATTATGATTGACGCCGATAACCGGATGGCTTATATCAATCCTGCGGCTACAGTTTTGCTGGGCCTGAACGAAAACCCTTTGGGGCGTAAAGTTATTGAAGTAATAAAAAGTTACGAACTTCTAAATTTAATAGATCAAGTAAGAGCCCAAACGGAAAATAGACGTCAGAGCATCCGGATATACAGCCCGGATAAAAAGGATATGGAAGTAAATGTGGTTCCCATCAATGAGGGCGACAGGGAAGAAACGATCAGTATTCTGGTAGTGATGAACGATCTGACCGAAACCAGGAGGCTGGAGCAGGTACGCAAGGACTTTGTAGCCAATATATCCCATGAGCTGAAAACCCCTATAGCGACCATCAGCGGCTTTGCCGAAACCATGCTGGCTGAAGGAAATGAGAATGCCGAGCATATAGAGGAATTTTCCACCATTATTTTTGAGGAAGCCCAGCGGATGAAGAAAATGATCAATGATCTATTGGAACTTTCGCGGCTGGAGACGGGCAGGCCTGAACTCAATATCCGGCCCATCAATATGGTGAAACTGATTAACGACAGCATTGAATTGATTAAGATACGTAATCCGGTGCTCAAAGCCCGGATAGAGTTCAATAAACCGGCGGAAATGCTCTGGATTGACGGCGATCTGGATTCTGTTACCAATATTATCGGCAATCTCCTGGATAATGCCCTTAATTACAGCAATGAAGGCGGAGTAATAACCGTTACCTTGGAAAAGCAGGGTGAAGAAGGGGTCAAGGTCAGTGTCCAGGATCAGGGCGACGGCATACCCGAAGCTGAACTGCCGCGTATCTTTGAACGCTTCTATCGGGTGGATAAGGCGCGTTCAAGAAAGACCGGCGGAACAGGTCTGGGCCTGGCCATAGTAAAACATCTGGTGGAAAACCACGGCGGCAAGCTGGAAGTGGAAAGCTATCCCGGCCAGGGCTCAACTTTCTCCTTTACCCTGCCCGGATGCCGGGAGGATAAAAAAATGTGAGCCGACAACCAGCTTAATTATGCGGTTTATCTTTTAATTTACATCTATTTTACATTAACCGAACAGAATCTTTTAATAGCCCGAGACTTATCTTAACATGGTATTGTTATCCTTTTATGAGGATATGGTGTACACCCCAAAAAAATTCTCATAAGGAGGAGTAACTTAATGGTATCTGTGAAAAAAAGGAGATTGACTAGTTTTATCGTACTGGGATTGCTGCTGGTAATGACAGGCCTGATAGGCGGCTGTGGGAATGAGGAAGCAGCACCTCCGGACGATCAGAACCAGAACAGCGAGAAGTTGAGTGGAAGCATTACTGTGGCCGGTTCTACATCGGTACAGCCTTTCAGCGAAGTATTGGCCGAAGAATTTACCAAAATCCATCCGGATGTAAAGATTGATGTCCAGGGCGGAGGTTCCAGTCAGGGCATACAGGCGGCAACCGAGGGAGCAGCCGATATAGGCTCCAGTTCCCGGGAGCTGAAGCCGGAGGAGAAGTCCGGATTAGTTGAATCAACCATTGCTATGGATGGAATTGCCATAATCGTTCACCCTTCCAATCAGGCCGGTGAAATTACGGTAGAAAAATTAAAAGATGTATATTTGGGTAAAATCAACAACTGGAAAGACCTTGGCGGCAGCGACGCTCCTATTACAGTAGTATGCCGGGAAGCCGGTTCCGGAACCAGAGATGCTTTTGAAGAACTGGTCATGAATAAGGAAAGCATCAGCGACCAGGTTATTATTCAGAACTCCACCGGTGCCGTAAAGACGACCGTAGCCGGAGACGAAAAAGCTATCGGCTTTGTTTCCTTGGCAGCTATGGATCAGACGGTAAAAGCTTTAAAGATTGATGGTGTAGAAGCCACGGCTGATAATGTCAAAAGCGGCAGCTACAAAATCTCCCGGCCCTTTATTTATATGACCAAGGGGCAGCCGGAAGGTTTGGCTAAAGCCTTTATCGACTATGTTCTCAGTGATGAAGGTCAGGCCATTATGCAGGAAGAAGGAGCCATATCGGTTAAATAAAGCTGAACTTATAACCGGATATTTATTAGGATTTGGAGCAGCAGAAGGAAGATGATGGTTATATGAACAAGAAAGCCGAATCTATAACCAGGATGATAGATATACCATATGGACTTGACCATAGTAAAAAGAGATATCCTGTCCGGGGGTTTACCCGGGATAAGCTGGTGGAAATGATTTTAATG
>DHCD01000062.1:0-4213 GCA_002398105.1 Syntrophomonas sp. UBA4911 | reverse complement strand
ACCCTGGCCGTAACCATGGTATCGCTGCTCTGGGCTGTTCCTTTGGGTGTGGCCACCGCCATTTTTATGGCGGAGTTGGCCCCGGCCAAAATAGGCAGGTTGCTGGGGCGGCTGGTTGAATTGCTGGCCGGTATACCTTCCGTAGTTTATGGCTTTTTCGGCTTAATTGTGATCGTTCCTTTTATAAGAGAGAACCTGGGGGGAAGCGGATTAAGCGTTATGGCTGGAGCCGTCATACTGGGAATAATGATATTGCCCACTATTATCAACATATCACGGGATGCTATTGTGGCGGTTCCTCTGGAATATAAAGAGGGTTCTCTGGCTCTGGGCGCAACCCATTACCAGAGCATAGCCCGGGTTATCTTACCGGCTGCCCGGTCAGGTATAATCACCGCTGTAATACTCGGCATGGGCCGGGCTATTGGTGAAACTATGGCAGTAGTAATGGTAACCGGCAACTCCACCATAATACCGAACAGTATCATATCACCGGTTCGTACCATGACCAGCAACATAGTACTGGAAATGGGCTATGCCTCCGGCGATCATCAGTCGGCTCTCTTTGCCACCGGGGTAGTTTTATTTATATTTACAGTCATACTCAACCTGATAGTAAACCTTTCATTGAAGGCAGGAAAAAATTATGCGAGCAACTAAAAACGGGGACAAGATCCTCACCGGCCTTTTTTGGTTGATGGCCTTGGTAATAGTGGGAATATTATTTAGTATTATTACTTATATAGCCGTTCGCGGATTACCAGGCATCAGCCTGGATTTTATTATGCAGCCCCCTTCCCGGGCTGGGAAAGAGGGCGGAATATCCACTACCATAGTAAGTACCTTATACCTTACAGCGGTGGCCTTGCTTTTGGCCGTTCCTCTGGGAGTAGCCGCTGCGGTATATCTGGAAGAATATTCTAAAGCAAACAGTAAATTTGCCTGGGTGGTAAATCTTACGGCAGAAACCTTATCCGGGGTTCCTTCAATAATTTTCGGATTATTTGGGTTCGTATTTTTTGTTATATTCCTGGGATTGGGCTGGTCCATAATATCAGGGGGATTGACTCTGGCTATTATGATCCTACCGACCATAACCCGTACCGCCCAGGAAGCTATCCTAAGTGTGCCCCGTGAATATCGGGAAAACAGTCTGGCCTTAGGTGCGAGCAAATGGCAGACGGTGTACCGGGTAGTAATTCCCCCCGCCCTGCCAGGCATAGTCACCGGCATAATACTCTCCATCGGACGGGCGATAGGAGAAACAGCGGCCATAATCCTCACTGCCGGCAGTTCCCTTAATATGCCGCTGTCTTTGAGTGATCCGGCGCGAACCATGTCAGTTCATCTGTATATTCTGGCCATGGAAGGTATCTCTATGGAAAGGGCTTTTGCTACCGCCTGCTTGATCATCATACTCATAATCATAATAAATTACCTGGCTACCCTGAGTTTAAAAGGGCTGGCTGCTACTAAATGAGACGGGAGATAATCTATGGAACGGAAGATAAAAATAAAGAGCAGGGATGTAAGTGTTTTCTATAAAGACTTTAAGGCTCTGCATGAGATAAATATTAACATTGAAGTTAACAAAGTGACGGCTCTGATTGGTCCGTCAGGTTGCGGCAAATCTACTTTCCTGCGCACCCTCAACCGGCTTAATGAACTGATCGAAGATACTACCACCCAAGGTCAGGTGTATATTGACGAGCACCCCATATACAATAAAGACACCGATGTAGTGGCATTGCGCCAGCGGGTAGGGATGGTCTTCCAGAAACCCTCGGTCTTTCCTATGTCCATATATGAAAACGTAGCTTACGGACCGCGTATTCATGGGATAAAAAACCGGGAGCAGCTGGATGAAATTGTGGAGAACAGTTTAAAAGCAGCCAATCTGTGGGCTGAAGTGGGCAACAGGCTGAATTCGCCGGCCGCACGATTATCCGGCGGCCAACAGCAGCGCTTGGTTATAGCCCGGGTATTGGCGGTTGAACCCCAGGTTATCCTCATGGACGAACCTGCTTCAGCCTTGGATCCGATATCCACTGCCCGGCTGGAAGAACTTATAGGTGAGCTTAAAAAAGATTACACCATAGTTATAGTGACCCACAATATGCAACAAGCCGCCAGAATATCTGATTATACCGGGTTCTTTTTAAACGGAGAACTGGTGGAATTCAGTATAACTGATGAAATATTTGTCAATCCCCGGGATAAACGTACCGAAGATTACATTACCGGACGCTTTGGTTAGAAGGAGGAAACGAAATGGCCCATGACTCACTGCAGGATGAACTGGAGAAATTAAAAGAAGATCTGCTGAAAATGGGGCGTCTGCTGCAACAGCAGGTAGATAATGCCGTTAAAGCATTGACTGACAAGGATATCCAATTGGCTCAACAGGTTATAGAAAACGATGATCTGATTGACGCTATGGAAATGGACATAGAAAAAAGAGCCCTGGGACTGATTGCTTTAAAGCAGCCTGTGGCTAAGGACTTGCGTTTGATTGCCAGCATATTTCGCATAATCATTGATATAGAGAGAATGGCGGATCATGCCGAAGATATAGCCCAGGCAGCCAATGACTTGTATGACCAGGTTTATATCAAACCTCTGATTGATATACCCCGGATGGCGGCTGTTGCCCAGGATATGCTGGAAAAGGCATTAAAATCTTTTACTGAAGAAAATTACGACCTGGCTATGGCTTTGATACCACTGGAGAAAGAGTTGGATGGACTCTATGACCAGGTATTCAATGAATTGCTGATCTACATGATGCGCGACCAGAAAAATATCCCCCAGGCCACGGCTCTGCTGCTGATAGCAGGTCATCTGGAACGGATCGGCGACCATACCACCAACATTGCCGAGATGGTGGTATATGTGCTTGAAGGCAGGCGCATTGACCTGAACCGCATATCCCGGGAACGATCCTCTTGATATACTTGCCTCTAGGTGACTGCCCCCGGTTTTACAGCTGAATAATATTTCTGTTTCCTTTATTGCCTCTCCATCAGCCTTTGGTTTTTAACTTGAATAAACTTTTCTGCGCTATTCCTGTGCCTCCACTCTTTTATGTTTTCATTCATAAATAATACCGGAGAACTGTGCCCGTGGTATCATATAGAAGGAAAAGAGCTGTTGGTAGCGAATTATAATCGTATTCCATATTAAGGAGGGCGTTCCTGGTGGATGACATAAAAAGTGCTGTTAACAGGGTCACGGTTACTATTTTTAACGAAGAATATGTGGTAAAAGGCGAAGAAAATCCGGAATACATGGAAATGCTGGCCGGCTTTGTGGACCGGCGGATGAAAATGATCCAACAGCGTAATCCGAATCTGTCAAGCACCAAAGTGGCGGTACTGACCGCTTTAAACCTGGCGGATGAATTAAACAAATTGCAGGAAGATTATGATGAACTGGTTAAAAACCTGGAAGAGGAAAAGAAGAATAGAATGGGGTAGTAAATGAAAAACCGTGAAGTGGCTGCTATACTGGCAAGAATAGCGGACATGCTGGAGATAAAGGGGGATAATCCATACAAAATCAGGGCGTATCGCCAGGCAGCCGAGTCCATATACCGTCTTGACGAGGATATTACCACTCTCTATGAGAAAGGCTGGCTCAGAAATATTCCTGGTATTGGCGATGCAGTGGAAGCCAAGATTGGAGAAATACTTAAGACAGGAAGCTGCGCTTACTATGATCGGCTCATGGAGGAAATTCCTGACGGATTGCTGGACATCTTGGCTATTCCGGGGCTGGGACATAAGAGCGTTAAAATGCTTTATGATAATCTGAAAATAGAAACCCTGGATGAGTTGGAGAAAGCCTGCCAAGAGGGTAAAGTCCGTAACCTGCCCGGGCTGGGCGTTCGCAGGGAGAAAAAGATCATCCAGGGGATTAACGAGATTAAACAAAGGGGCGACAAAATTAACCTGGGCATTGCCCTCCCACTGGCCCAGGAATTGCTTGATTACCTGCAAAAATCGCCCCTGATTGAAAATGCTTCCCTAACCGGCAGCGTGCGCCGCGGAAAAGCTCTGGTTGGAGACATTGATTTACTGCTGGCCAGTGATGTCCCCCAGGCAGTTTACCAACATATCAAAGCCTTTCCCGCTGTCAGTCAAACTGACTACTTGGAGCCTGATCTGGTAAAAGGCCGACTGGGTCGGGAAATAGAATTTGAAGCCATCATTGT
>DHCD01000032.1:7909-22244 GCA_002398105.1 Syntrophomonas sp. UBA4911 | reverse complement strand
ATATTAATCAAGGCGGATACCTGGTCCAAATTACCGCTGGCCTCTTTAACCGCCGCGATATTTTCTATCTCAGCCAACCGGGCTACTGTCTCCGGCAACAGGTTTATGCCGGTCCGCCCCGGAATATTATAGAGCAATACGGGTAAGGCAACTGCTTCCGCCACCTGCTTGAAATGCTGATATAAGCCTTCCTGGCTGGGTTTGTTGTAATAAGGGCATACCAGCATAATACCGTCTACGCCTATTTTTTCAGCTTCCCGACTCAGTTCAACGGTATGCCTGGTATCATTGGAGCCGGTACCGGCCCATACCGGAATACGTTCTTGCATTTTCCCTTTTACGGCTGCAAAAAGGTGCAGTTTTTCCTCATCGGATAAAGCCGGGGCCTCACCGGTAGTCCCACTGACCACAATACCTTCGGTGCCATTATTCGCCAAATATTCAGCCAATTCCGCCGCTTTGGCGTAATTTACCTGCAACTCTTCATCATAGGGAGTTATCATTGCCGTCAACAGCCTGGGAACCGTCATTTTAATCACCGCCACTTCATTTTATTAAATTCTATTACCTAAGCCAAATTTCTCATGGAGCGCATTAACCGCACGATTTAAATCCTGCTGCTTGACCAGACACCATATGTTGGTGTATGAGTCTCCCGATTGCAATATTACAATCTCCTGCTCATTAAGGGCTGCCACCACACTGGCCATAACACCCGGGATCCCAGTCATAGCCGCACCCACCACAGCAACTTTGGCACAATTCATTTCCATTTGCGGTTTTATGCCGGTCCCGGTAAGGACCTGCATGGCCTTATCGGCCTGCTCACTGTCAATCGTAAAAAGAATACGATCCAATTGCACATTTATAAAATCCACGCTTATACCGGCATGGGCCATACTCTCAAAAACTTTTTGCTCCAATTGGGCAATACCGTTATTAGCCTTACCTTCTATTCTAATCTGAGTCAAGTTGGAAGTATAGCTTATGCCTGTTATCAGCTGGTCTTTTATCATGCGCAGACCCTTGCCATTATCATAGACCTGGTTGCTGATCAGGGTACCGGGACTATCCAGCCAGGTTGACCTCACCCTGAGGGGTACATTTCCCTGCATGGCAATTTCTATTGCCCGGGGATGGACCACCTTGGCGCCTTCCCGGGCCAACTGGCATATCTCATTATAACTTATGGCATCAAGCAGACGGGCATTGTTAACTATACGGGGGTCTGCGGTCATAATTCCCTCCACGTCGGTAAAAATATCAATGATCTCAGCATTCAGCGCTACCCCCAGCGCACTGGCAGTAGTATCGCTTCCTCCCCGCCCCAGGGTAGTAAGTTCCCCATTTTCGCTTACTCCCTGAAAACCGGCTATTACCGGGGTGATGCCTTTTTCCAGGCAATCTATGATATTGCGGGAATTGACGTATAAAACATGGGCATTGCCGAAATTTCCATCAGTCACCACCCCCGCCTGTTCACCGGTAAGAACCCTTGAAGGTGTACCCGTGGCCGCCAGCTGGTTGGCTAATAATACTCCTGATATTATCTCCCCACAGGCCATAATCAAGTCCATCTCCCGAGCCAGCGGCTGCGGGTTAGCTTCCTTGACCAGGTTTATAAAGGTATCAGTCGCATAAGGGTCGTTTTCCCTGCCGATAGCTGATACTACAACTACTGCCTGCTGGCCTGAACTGATGGTGGAATTAATGATATTACAGACCCGTAACCTTAGTTCCGGGGTGGTAAGAGAAGTTCCTCCGAACTTTTGTACCGCTATCTTCAATATATATGCACCTTCTTAGTAAAGGTTTTGATCAATAATGAGCTGGGCGATCTGAATAGCATTGGTAGCCGCTCCCTTTCTGATCTGGTCGGCTGCCACCCATATGACCAGGCCATTGTCAGTCGATATATCACGGCGTATTCTGCCTACAAATACTTCATCCCGATTGGATGAATAGAGCGGCATGGGATAGCTGTTGTTCTGCGGGTCATCCTGTATCACAACTCCCGGAGCACGGGATAGAATCTCACGGGCTTCCGCCACTGACAGCGGTTTTTCCGTTTCCAGGTTTATCGCTTCGGAATGGCTTCTGTATACCGGTACTCTCACTGCCGTAGCTGCGATTCTTAGTTGCGGAGCATGCATTATTTTCTGGGTTTCCCAGACCATTTTCATCTCTTCGCGAGTATAGTTTTCATCCACAAATACATCTATATGGGGTATAAGGTTAAACGCTATCGGATGCTGAAATACTTCCATTTTAGGCTCCAAGCCGTTTATATGGGCATTTATGTGCTGATCCAGTTCCTCCAGTCCTGCTTTTCCCGCTCCGGAAACAGCCTGATAGGTTGAGACTATTACCCGTTTTAAGCCGGCCGCCTGATGAATAGGATTAATGGCCACTACCATGATAATGGTAGAGCAATTGGGATTAGCAATGATGCCCTTATGCCACTTTACATCTTCCGGATTAACCTCGGGCACCACCAGAGGCACATCCTTTTCCAGACGAAAAGCATAGCTGTTGTCTATAGCAACACAATCACTGGCCACCGCCTGCGGAATCAACTGTCGGCTGACATCAGTCCCAACCGCGAACAGCGCCACATCAGCCCATTTAAACGCTTTATCATCGGCAGCTCTGACCGTAAGTTCCTCCCCGGCAAATTTCACTATAGTCCCGGCTTCACGCGGATCGGCCAAACACAGCAATTCTTTTATTTTAAGCCGGCGTTCCTCCAGTACTTTTAACATCTCCTGGCCTACCGCACCGGTTGCCCCAACTATTGCTAACTTTACTCCCTCTGCCACAACTACTACCTCCTGTAAAAATATCTGGTCTTTATTTTAGCACTAGGATTTTCAATACTCAAGAAACCAGGGATTTTATCATATAACCGTCATAAAGGCCTAATGGACCCGGAACTATTTCAGGCCGGCCCTAAAAGCACCGGCTGCAGCTGCTTCCCCTGCAGAGCGCAAACTACCGTATCCAGCAATTTATCCATACAGGCTACCAGGGAGTTCCCTTTATTGACCGGATCATCCTGTCTGAAGGGAACAAAAAATATATGTTTCATATTTATTAAAAGTCCGATGTTTCTTGCATTAATACCCAGAGCATCATTAGTGGAGATGGCTATGACCACCGGTCTTTGATTGCGCAAATGGGCTTTAACCGCCATCAAGGCCGGGGTATCAACTATTCCTGTAGCCAGTTTGGCTATAGTATTTCCTGTAGCCGGAGCTACCACTACCACATCCAAAAGTTTTTGCGGGCCGATGGGCTCAGCCCCAACAATGGTATTGATTATAGGCTTATCACATATGGCGCTGATTTCGTCTTTGAGGTCGCTGACCTGATAAAAACGGTTATCAGTTTCATTAACCGTAAAGGATAGCACCGGTAAAATTTCCGCCCCCTCGCTTTTCAAACCCCTTATCTGGGGAATGACTGCATCCACTGTACAGTGGGAGCCGGTAAGTACAACTCCTACCTTGACACCTCTTAACCGGCTTTTGATTTCCTGCAAGTTGTATACACCCCCTTCATGCAAAAAGTAAGCCCGTATCCAGCCGGGTTAATTCACTTATAATAAGGCGCGGAATAACATCGGCTAAAATTTTACCGGCATATACCGGTGCCACCTTACCTGGCAAGCCAGGGGCAAGTATGGCCTTAAGACCGTATTCATTGGCAGCCTCAAAGTCAGTCCCCCCGGGCTGACTGGCCAGATCAATTATAAGAACATTGGAATTGGCATATTTTAATGTTTCCCTGTCGATAACCATGGCCGGAACCGTATTAAATACAATATCGGCATCATTCATTATTTCACGAAGATCGGGAAAATCCGCTTTTTTGCAGCCCATTTCATAGGCCCGGGCCAACTGTCCCTGATTACGGGCTACTACCGTGACATCTGAGCCCATAGCTTTTAATATTCGGACCAGGGTAACGGCTACCCGTCCAAAACCAATCACACAGCTTCGGCTTCCATGAATGGTTATGCGGGTTTCTTCCATTGCTATCTGAATCGCTCCTTCAGCAGTGGGTATGGAGTTTAAAACGGCTATCTCATCCATGTCAATGATCTCAATGAGATTAAACCGATAGGTATGAGCCCATTCCTTAAGGAATGGCCGGGCCGAGCCAATCAGTACCAGCGCATTGGCGGCCAGGCTGCTGATGGCTTTCTCAGTGAGTTTAAAGCTCTCCTCAGCGTACACCGCTCTGATTACACCTTCAGTACTGGTGCCTGGCAAAGGCAAAATTACCACCTCGGCATCCTTGCAGGCCTCTTCCACGGTATAAACCACAAACGCGCCTGGACCTACCTTATCCTTTGGAAATCCTGCTACAACCACTGTGGCTCCCATTTTGACCAATTCATTGGTTAAAATCAGCTCCCGGTCATCGCCTCCCAGTACAGCGATTTTTATTCCAGACAGCGCAGAACTCAAACCTCATTCCTCCTTGTAAAAAAACTATGGCCACAATTAATAGCATTATATGTACTTGATATTAATGTGGTGCTTGTCTGAACGGTTTACTATCAGCAAGACGGGGTTACAGATCCGCTTTTATCAAGTGCTTCTGCAACCCCGTCCCCGGTAAATAATTACAGTAGGTTTTCCATGCCATAAACCAGCCCCGGCCGGTTCATCATCTTTTTAACCACCATCACCACTCCGGGCATAAAACCAGCCCGGTCCATTGAATCATGGCGAATTTTAAGGGTCTGTCCGGCCCCGCCGAATATAACTTCCTGGTGGGCAATCAAACCGGGCAGACGGATACTATGGATTCTTACCTGATCAACATTACCGCCCCGGCAACCGGCTATCTTTTCATACTCCCGTATATTACGCGGCGCCCGGCTGCTTCGGCTCTCGTTAATCAACTCCGCCGTCTTGATGGCTGTTCCGGAAGGAGCATCCATTTTCTGGTCATGGTGCAGCTCAATTATCTCAACATCCGGGAAATAGCGGGCCGCTTCCCGGGCAAATTTCATCATCAGAACCGCGCCAATAGCAAAATTCGGTATTATAGCCAGGCCGGTCCGGTTATCTACGGCCAGTTTTTCCAACTGCCGCAATTCAACTTCGTTAAGCCCGGTGGTGCCTACTACGCAGGTGATTTTGTTTTTGAGGGCGGTACGGGCATTATTGAAAACCGCCTGGGGATTGGTAAAATCGACCATAGCCTGGGGCTTGGTTTTGGCAATTACCCGATCCAGATCATTTTCAATCTTTATATCTAACTCTCTTAACTCGCTCAATGAGGAAAGTTTTTCTCCCTTGGCCCTTATATCAACCAAGCCGACTAATTCCATATCTCCATCACCGGCTATCGCTTTTGCCGTCTCCATCCCCATCCTGCCCAAAGCTCCGGTTATAATTACTCTGATCTTTTCTGTCATTAATTTTGCCTCCCCTTATTTCCTTTGAAATATATATTTTAAAGCTTGCTGTATTCCCGGGCCTGTTCCAGAACATATTTATTGATTTCCTGCATTACCCGGCGCTCGGTGAAGCTCAGCCAGTTTTTATGTTTTCTTCCCCGTTCAATTATTTTAATAAAATTCTCTATATGTGAGCTTTCCTGTCTTATTTTGCTGATCAGATTTTCCCCGCTGCTGAATTGATACAACCTCTCCAGATCTTCTATCATTTCTGCGGCTCCATTATTAATAACAATAACCGCCGCCTGTTCCAGCAGCAGATGTTTTTCCAGATCATACTGGAGAAATTCCTGAATCAACTGCCAGCGTCTTTTATCCCGAACTATTAAAATTGAGGATGCCAGATTCTTTTTGCAGGTCTCAATAACCAGCACCTGCTGAATAATGCCCCTATAAAGTCCGCTTATACTGTCATGGTTATCCCTGCTGTTCCCCTTCATTATAGAATCACCCCAAACTTCTACCCCTATTTTAACTTTCTGAACGGTAATTATGTGAGAAACATAGAAATTTGATCAGAGAACACTTCTCCCCGCCAGGTATTGTTTGTCAGGGTACCAGTTCTAATGCTATACTTTTGCTGTTACCCTTTAGGTCCGTTTTTCAGGGAGGTGCTTTTATGCCTTTTGACGGATTTGCTATCCGGGCCCTGTGCCAGGAATTGAGCCGGGATTTATATGACGCTCGTATAGATAAAGTATATCAGCCGGAAAAGGACGAGATAGTTTTTGCCATACGGGCTCCGGGCAGTAAAGCCCTGCGTTTGCTGGTATCCGCCAATGCCCGCTGGGCTCGCCTGCATACTTGCGACCAGAAAAAGGCTAATCCTACTCACCCTCCGGCCTTTTGCATGCTGTTGCGCAAATACCTGGAGGGCGGAAAGATCAAAGCGATCAAGCAGCTTGATTTTGAGCGCATAGTATATATATATATTGAAGCTCTGGATGATTTCCGGGAATGGAAGACCCGGGTTTTAATCTGCGAGTTTATGGGGCGTCATTCCAATATAATTCTGGTTAACCCGGAAAATAATATTATCCTGGACGGTATTAAAAAATATGGCAGTGACCTCAGTTCCTACCGCGAAGTTTTACCCGGTAAAACCTATGTCAATCCCCCCGATCAGGGTAAGCTCAATCCGCTTATATGTTCCTATGATGAATATGTCCAGCGCATGTGGCAACAGGATAATGAATCTTCCCTGTCATCCGCCTTGTTCAGCGTTCTCAGCGGTATAAGCCCATTTACCGCCCGGGAGATATGCATGGATTGCGGTATCAGCCCCGATATGCCGGTGGAGGAATGCGGTGAATATGAATTCAGCAGTCTCTTCAAGCAGATCGGATATATACTGGCTGCTATAGACAGCGGCCAGGCCGGAGTCGGGATACTCTTTAAGAAGCAACAGCCCTGGGAATTTGTAATAGCCTTGCCCTCCCTGCCGCCAGCTCAACCTGACACGAAAGTCTACCAGTCGGTCAATAAGGGAGTCGACGCCTATTACCAGCAGCGTCTGGATACCATTCGGCTTGAATCCAGCAAGGTTAATATCAACCGCACTATAAAATCTTATCTTGACCGGGCTTATCGTAAAAGGTTGTTTCAGGAAGGCGACTTGAACCGGGCTCAGGACAACGAAAAATATAAAATCTGGGGGGAACTTCTGACCTCTTATGCCTACCAGTTCAAAAAAGGAGATAAAAAAGCGGTATTGGCAGATTTCTATAGCGGCGAACCCGTCGCTATAGATCTGGATCCACGCTACACCCCTATCCAGAATGCCCAGCGCTATTTCAAAATCTACAACAAAAGCCGCTCCGCTCTAAAACATCTGGAAGAGCTGATGACCAGGAATCAGCAGGAAATCGACTACCTGGAATCGGTTCTGGTAGCAATAAGAGAGGCTGAAAGTACCCTGGAGTTGGATGAAGTACTGGATGAGCTTACCCGGGGAAATTATATCAAGCAGCCGTCCCGTAGCAAAGCGCGCCCCTATCGAAGCGAACCCCGTCTCTATACGTCATCCGACGGTCTGGAAATTATGGTGGGGAGAAATAACCGCCAGAACGATAATCTGACCTTAAAACAGGCCCGGGGAAATGACCTGTGGCTGCATGCTCAAAATATACCGGGAACCCACGTCATAGTTAAATTACCTCCCGCCTGTTCGTCCATAAACCAGGTTCCTGACCGCACCCTGGGAGAAGCCGCCAATCTGGCCGCCTATTTCAGCAAGGCCCAGAACTCAAGCAAAGTAGCGGTTGACTACACCTTCCGGGCCCATGTGCGCAAACCTTCCGGAGCCAAGCCGGGTATGGTTATTTACGACAATTACTGGACTATCATAGCCCATCCGGGGGAGGCCAAAATTGAATAAAGGAAGGGATTACGGCTGCTTTTTTAAGGCATGGCCATAACCCCTCAGGCGCTATAGAATTTCTACTGAACCGTCCGGGTTTTTCCGGACTTTAGTGTCGCTTTCCAATATGTAAACCTTGTGGTTTACCGTATCTATAGCAATATCCCGATTGATCAGGGTGGCCGCTTCTTCCCGGGTCACCAGAGTGCGGATCTGCACCCCGTTATCATACACTTGAAGGGTCAGTTCACCGTTTTCCCGTTTAATAGTTTCATGCTGATGACGGGTATAGGGTTTTAAAAAAACATATTCATAACCCTTATCGGAAAATTGCATTTCCTGTCCATTTAAAAAGGCCCGCAAAGGCTATACCCCTCTCCTTAAGCGCGGCTGCCAGGCTTGACTACCGGAAGCTTGCCCCGTGCGCAAAGGGGACAATCATCGGCGGCCCAGGCACGTATATCCATGGTCAGGACTGCCTCCTGCTTGACCCCAAAATCCACCGTGCCGTTGCTTCTATCCACCAGTACCCCCACCCCGGCAACCTGGGCGCCGAATTTCTCCACCACATTCATTACTTCCCTGACCGAACCGCCGGTGGTAACTACATCCTCAACCACCAAAACCCGCTGACCGGCATCCATCAGGAAGCCTCTTCTCAATACCATTTCCCCATCCAATCTTTCGGTAAACAGAGCCGGTACATTAAGCTGCCGGGCTACTTCATAAGCCACGATTATTCCACCCATAGCCGGGCCGATAACCAGTTCTATATTATCATGGCGGAATTTATCCGCCATCTCCCGGGCCAGTTCTTCCGTATACCAGGGATACTGCAACACCTTGGCGCACTGCATATACTGGTCGCTATGCAGGCCGGAAGTCAGGAGAAAGTGACCCTCCATCAAAGCGCCTGAATCATAGAATATTTTTATTATTTCTTCATGATTAAGCAAATTATAACGCCTCCATTTCTTCAATTATCATCTGAGCCGCCTTAATCGGATCAGCCGCCTTCAAGATGGGACGACCGATCACCATATAATCCGCCCCCATTTTCAGAGCATCGGCAGGAGTAGTTATTCTTACCTGATCGTTCTTTTCCGACCAGGCGGGACGAATTCCAGGGGTAACAATCTTAAAATCAGGGCCGCAGGCAGCTCTGATGGCCAGTATTTCCCGGGGTGAACAAACCACCCCATCAATTCCCGCATTCTTAGCCATAAGTGCCCATTTTACGACAACCTCTTCAATTTTCAACCCGGAGATCAGCATTTCTTCTTCCAATTCCGGCTGGCCAATGCTGGTAAGTACTGTAACCGCCAGCAAAATAGGGGCTTGACTGCCCAGACGTTCCGCTTCATCCCGCACACTGGCGGCTACACTTTCAAGCATTGCCCTGCCTCCGGCGGCATGAACATTGCACATATAGCAGTTCAACCTGGCCATAACCCGCCCGGCCGCCGCTACCGTGTTGGGAATATCGTGAAACTTCAGGTCAACAAATACCCGGCCTCCCAGGTCGTTTATTTTGTTTACAATAGAAGGGCCGCTGCTGTTAAAAAGCTGCATCCCTACCTTGAAGGCGCCGACATAAGGAGCCAGCTCCCTCGCCACCCCCAGCGCTGTAGCTTCGTTATCCACGTCCAGAGCCAGAATAATACGATCTTTAGCCTGCAATTATTCGTCCTCCTCTCAGCGTTGATTATAAAAAGCCGCATAGAATAATATTAGTCTTTAATCTGGTAAAAGATCAACCGTGAATTATTGAACCGCGGCTCCACGGATTTCTTCAATACTTTTTATATTATTGGCAATACAATATTTTTTTAAATCCCAAACCAGATCACGGGCCAGACAAGGGTTAACAAAATTGCCGGTGCCGACGGATACTGCTGAAGCCCCAACCATAATAAACTCCAGGGCATCTATATAATTCATTATTCCGCCTCCACCCAGAATAGGCAGCTTAACCGCTTTATAAACCTGGTAAATCATGCGCAGGGCGACCGGTTTGATAGCCGGGCCCGACAGGCCTCCGAAGATATTTCCCAAAACCGGTTTCCTCCGTTCCACATCCACGGCCATCCCCATTAAGGTGTTGATCATGGACAGAGCAGCGGCCCCGCCGGCTTCTGCCGCCTGGGCTATAGCCGTTATATCACTTACATTGGGCGACAATTTGGGCATAACCGGAATGGAGGTCTCTTCCTTGACCGCTTTTACCACTTTATAAACCATATCCGGATCTACCCCAAACTGCAGTCCCCCCTCTTTCACATTGGGACAGGAAATATTCATCTCCATACCTGCTATCCCCCGGTTGCCCTCCAACATGGCCGCCATACGAGCGTATTCTTCTATAGTATTGCCGGCAATATTGGCAATAACCGTAACCCCTTGATCCCGCAGGCGAGGCAGGTATTCCTGCAGGAAAATTCCTACTCCCGGGTTCTCCAGTCCGATGGCATTCAACATTCCGGAAGGAGTTTCAAATATGCGGGGCGGGAGATTACCGCAGCGCGGTTCCAAAGTAGTGCCTTTGACAATAACCGCTCCAATATCTGCTATATCAATAAATCCCTCATATTCGCCGCCATAACCGAAAGTACCGGAAGCCACCGCCACCGGATTTTTCATTATAATGCCTCCCAGATTGACCGATAAATCCAGTTCCTCATCAGGCATAAATATTTCCTTACCCAAAAGAACCCCTCCATTAGATTTAACTAAAACTTTACACAATCATAACCATAGGTTAAAAAGTATAGTTTATACTAATAATATGTTGGCAAAAATTCAAGGCAATTTACCGTACAAAAGAATGGCTTCACCAGTCATTCTTTTGTTCTTTTAAAACTCAATCTCTTCCATCCCAAAGACCGGCCCGTCTTTGCATATTTTTTTATACTGGGCGTCACTGCTTTTCAGTTTGCGGGCACAGCCCAGGCAGGCGCCGACCCCGCAGGCCATATACTCTTCCAGCGATACCTCGCCGGCGATGCCATTCTCCCTGGCAATCTCGCTCACCCGGGCCATCATTTTTTCCGGGCCGCAGCAGTAAACAAAATCAATATCAGCCGGGTTAACCTTTTTTAGCAGCAAGTCGGTAACCAGCCCCTTGTAGCCGGCACTGCCGTCCATGGTGGAAGGCAGAAACTCGACTCCGATTTCCCGCAATTTTCCCAGGGCCACCAGTTCTCTGCGGCTCTCGACTCCATGGATAACCTTGACCTTGCATCCCTGTTGCTGCAGAACCCGAGCCAGATAAACCAGGGGCGCTATACCGACCCCTCCCCCAACCAGCAAAGCGGTTTTGCGGGGAGGAAGCAGGGAAAACCCGCGTCCCAGAGGCCCCATAGCGTCTACATATTCCTTGGGACGAATCCGGGTCAAAAGATTGGTCCCTTTGCCCACCACTTTATAAAGTAAAGTAATGCTGCCCAGCTTCTTATCCACATCATAGAGGCTTAAGGGCCTGCGCAAAAGCGGATTGTTGTCCAATCCCGAGCGGATATGGACAAATTGTCCCGGCCGGCAATCCGGTGCAATAGCAGGGGCGATAAATTCCAGTTCGTACATATCCCGGCTTACCTCAATATGCCTCAAAACCAGTCCGTTTTCTATAAAAGGCATGAGTCCCTCCAATTTTTAAATTTATTCATGTTTTATCTCCCGGCCTTAAATTCTGCCAGATAGTCCTGCAGAGATTTTATCTCCATAGCAGCTATATGCTCCCCTTCCTGGATCACTTCCTGCATAACCTTCAAGGTATCCAGCGAAGTCAGGCAGGGTACATTAAGCTCTACCGCCGCCCGGCGGATATGAAAGCCATCACTGAAAGGTTTGCGGCCATGAGTCAGGGTGTTGACCACCAAGTCCACCTTGCCGTCGCGAATGAGATCAACAATATTGGGGTGCCCTTCCTTGAACTTGTTTACCCGCTCTACCTCTACCCCGGCCTGACTGAGAGCGGCTGCAGTTCCTTCCGTTGCCAGCAGCTTAAACCCCATACCGGCAAATGCTTTCAAAATGGGTAGGGCCTCTTTTTTATCTTTATCGGCAATAGTTGCCACGATAGTACCCTTTACCGGGACTTCTACTCCGGCTGCCAAAAGTCCTTTATAAAGGGCGGTTTTCAAAGATCGGTCAATGCCCATGACTTCCCCGGTGGATTTCATCTCCGGTCCCAGGGTGATATCCACTTGTTCCAATTTGTTAAATGAGAATACCGGCACCTTGACCGCATAATAATCCGGCTGAGGCTGCAGACCGCCGTGGTAGCCATGATCGGCCAGGCTGTGGCCCAAAATTATTTCCGTCGCCAGTTTAACCATGGGAATACCGGTGACTTTGCTGATAAAGGGTATGGTACGGCTGGAACGGGGGTTCACTTCTATTACATAGAGCTCATTCTGATATTCCACAAACTGTATATTTATTAATCCCTTAACCTTCAGTTCCAGAGCCAGCCTGGTGGTGTAGTCAATAACCTTGTCTTTTATCGGCCCACTTAAATCATAAGCGGGAAAGACTGCCATACTGTCTCCGGAGTGTACCCCCGCCCTTTCAATATGCTGCATGATGCCCGGTATCAGCACCTCGTGGCCATCACAGACGGCATCGACTTCTATCTCCTTGCCCAGCAGGTATTTATCCACCAGTACCGGATGCTCCCGGTTGATCTTGACTGCCATATCCATATATTGCCTGATTTCTTCCTCGTTGTAAACAATCTCCATGGCCCGGCCTCCCAGCACGTAGGAAGGACGCACCAATACCGGATAGCCGGTACCGGCGGCGGCAGCAACCGCATCGTCCACCGAAAATACACTCTTTCCCGGTGGACGAGGTATACCCAGCTTCTCCACCATGGAGTCAAAACGCTGCCGGTCTTCGGCCTGGTCTATACTGTCATTGGAAGTTCCAACAATATTTACTTCGGCTTCATTTAAAGGATTCGCCAGATTTATAGCCGTTTGCCCGCCAAACTGGACGATTACCCCTTCCGGCTCTTCTTCCTCAATAATGTTCATAACATCTTCATAAACCAGAGGTTCAAAATAGAGGCGGTCAGAGGTATCAAAATCAGTGCTGACGGTTTCCGGATTGTTGTTCACGATAATAGCTTTTACTCCTGCCTCCTGCAGAGCCCATACGCAGTGGACCGAACAATAATCAAACTCCACTCCCTGGCCGATGCGAATCGGGCCCGACCCAATAACCAGCATCTTGCGAGCCAGCGGGTCATGGGTCGCTTCATTCTCTTCCTCGTAACAGGAGTAAAAATAGGGAGTATCCGCATCAAATTCGGCAGCACAAGTATCGACCAGTTTGTAGGTCGGCAATATTCCCATGTCTTTTCTGAGCTCGCGGATGTCCTGCTCTTTCAAGCCCTTGATAACAGCAATTTCGCTATCGGAAAATCCCAGTTTTTTGGCTTCTTTTAATGTTTCTCCATTCAATTCCCGGCTTTTAAGGTTTAAAGAAAAGTCGATAATGTTTTTGATTTTTTTCAGGAAATAACGGTCAATACGGGTAATATCCCATATCTCTTCAATGGAGAAACCTCGGCTGAAGGCTTCGGCCATTATGAAAATACGCTCATCATCAGCTTCCTTAAGCCGGTCTCGCAGGGACTGGTCACTGCAGCTCAACAATTCCGGCAGGCGTAATCCTAAAAGGCCAATCTCCAAGGAACGGATTGATTTTAAAAACGCCGCTTCAAAACTGCGGTCAATAGCCATTACTTCTCCGGTAGCCTTCATCTGGGTTCCCAGGCGGCGATCCCCAAAGACAAATTTGTCAAAAGGCCAGCGCGGAACTTTAAGCACCACATAATCAATGGCCGGCTCAAAGCAGGCTGTGGTTTTGCCGGTGACCGCGTTGGGGATTTCATCCAAATCGTAGCCCAGGGCAATCTTGGTGGTTACTTTGGCGATAGGATAGCCGGTGGCCTTGGAGGCCAGGGCACTGGAACGGCTTACCCGCGGATTTACTTCTATTACATAGTATTTCTTGCTGAAGGGATCCAGGGCAAACTGAATATTACAGCCTCCGGCAATCTTTAAAGCCCTGATAATCTTGAGCGAAGCCGAACGCAGCATCTGATATTCCTCATCGGTTAAGGTTTGGGCCGGGGCCACCACTATGCTGTCTCCGGTATGAATGCCGACCGGGTCGATATTCTCCATGCTGCATATGGTTATGCAGTTGTCACTGGCATCACGCATAACCTCAAACTCAATTTCCTTGTATCCCGCCACACTTCTCTCAATCAAGGCCTGTTTTATAGGGCTGCTCTTCAAGCCCTTGGTAACAATTCTTATCAGCTCTTCTTCGCTGCCGGCATTGCCTCCGCCGGTACCGCCCAAAGTATAGGCCGGTCTTACAATCAGGGGATAGCCCACCTGAGCCGCAAAGCGCAGGGCCTCATCCACCGAGTGAACTATATCGCTTTCCGGAATGGGCTGCCCCAATTGCTGCATGGTGGTTTTAAAAGC
>DHCD01000032.1:0-7662 GCA_002398105.1 Syntrophomonas sp. UBA4911 | reverse complement strand
TGCAAAACTCCTGCCCGGTTTAGAGCCAGGGCCATGTTAAGTCCAACCTGGCCGCCCAGGTTAGCAATAATTCCATCCGGTTTTTCCTTAGCCAGTATCTTTCTTACCACATCGACGGTTATCGGTTCCATATAGACATGGTTGGCTATGTTGATATCAGTCATAATAGTGGCCGGATTGCTGTTCAGCAGTACAACTTCAATGCCTTCTTCCTTAATAGCCCGACAGGCCTGGGTACCCGCATAATCAAACTCAGCCGCCTGACCGATGATAATCGGGCCCGACCCGATAACCAATACTTTCTTCAAATTCGTATTTAACGGCATAATATCTCCTCCGTAATCCGCTTAATTCTAAACCGGTCTGCTCTTATCCGGCTGATATAAGCGTACTTATTGCAGCATATTTACGAAATCATCCAGGAAAAAACCGGTTTCACTGTAACCCGGATAGCCTTCGGGGTCAAACTGTACTGAAAACACAGGCAGTTCACGATGCCTGATGCCTTCAATACTATTATCATTAAGGCTTCTCATGGTAATCCGGACCTTAGAGCTTTCAAGCGAAGCTTCATCTATACTGAAACCGTGGTTCTGCGTAGTAATATATACCCGGCGGTTATCAAAATGACGAACCGGGTGATTAGTTCCCCGATGCCCAAATTCCAGCCGATTAATGCGGGCTCCCAGAGCCAGGGCGATTACCTGATGCCCCAGTCCGATGCCGAAAACCGGTTTCTCAGCCAGCAACGAGCGGCAGGTTTCCACCGCATAAGGAATTGCCTGGGGATCTCCGGGCCCATCGGAGATAAGGACTCCATCCGGTTTCAGATAGAGAATCTCTTCTGCCGTTGTTGTAGCCGGTACTGCCAGCACTTCGCAGCCTCTTCTGACCAGGGAGTCAATTACTCCCCTCTTGGTGCCCAAATCCATCATGACCACTTTTTTACCGCCCTGCCCGAATTTCATAATATTACGGCGGGTCACATAGCGAACTACATCACCTTTCAACTCCTCTGCCGCCATTTGCGCCTTCTTTACCAACCAGTTCTTTTTATCCAAACAGTCGGTGATAATCCCCCCCATAGCTCCCTCGTTGCGTATAACCTTGGTCAGAGCCCGGGTGTCAACTTCAGTGAGCACTGCGATCTCACTCTTATTCAAGAAGGTGATAAGGTCGAATTCCATTTCATAATGGCTGGGAAAATCGGTCGCTTCCCGCAGTACCAGCCCCTTGACCGCAGCCATCTGGGAAGCAAAACTTTTCTCATTAAAGCCCACATTGCCCACCAGGGGATAAGTCATTACCACTATCTGGCCATAATATGAAGGATCAGTAATAATATCCTGGTAACTTATCATAGCGGTGCTGAAGACCACTTCACCACTCGCCATGCGGCAGTCGTTCAGCAATTTACCGCCAAAAACCCTGCCATTCTCAAGAACTAAATAGCCTCTCATTGCCATCATCTCCTAAGGTGTATTAACCAATAATTTCGCCTTCGCGGGCTACAATTATTCCTTCCCGAATGGTCATCCAGGGCCATCCTTTAAGCTGCATCCCTTTAAACGGGGTATTTTTGCCCTTGCTGTAAAATTTACTTGGTTCCACTGTCTTAACCAACTTGGGGTCAAGCAGGGTCAGGTCGGCAACCTTGCCCGGGCTCAAAGTACCCCGGTCAATCCCCAATATTTCCGCTGGTCCGGTGGTATACAGGCGTACCATCTGCTCTAAATTCAGTATCCCCGGGCTGACCAGTTTATCCATTATTGATGCTACCGCTGTCTCCAGCCCGGATATACCGGGAGCCGCCAGGACATATTCACAATCCTTGCTCTCCCTATGGTGAGGAGCATGGTCAGTGGCGATACAGTCGATAACCCCTTCCTGCAGTGCCTCCCTTAAGGCGGCAATATGCTCTTCCGAGCGCAGGGGCGGGTTCACCTTGGTATCGGTATCATAACCGTCCACCACCTCATCACTTAAAATCAGGTGGTGAGGAGTAACCTCACAGGTAACCCTGATGCCCTTTTCCTTAGCTTCCCGAATCAACTCCACCGCTCCCCGGGTGGATATATGGCAGACATGCAGGTTGCCGCCGGTCAGGTCGGCCAGCATTATATCGCGCGCGATCATGACCTCCTCCGCTGCGGCCGGTATCCCTTTAAGGCCGTATATTATGGAATAATAGCCTTCATGCATCTGTCCCTCCCGTGACAGATGCAGGTCTTCACTGTGAGCCAGAACCGGCAGTCCGAACATTTTGGCATACTCCAGAGCATTACGCATAACATCCGCTCGCATGACCGGTCTGCCATCGTCGGAAACCGCCACACATCCGGCTGCAACCAGCTCGGCCATCTCGCTTAACTCATTGCCCTCCCGGCCCCGGGTAATGGCGCCGATAGGGAAGACGTTGACCAGACCGGTTTTTCGTGCCCTTTCCCGAACAAAACTGGCTACGGCCGCATTATCAATGGCAGGTTCGGTGTTGGGCATGCAGCAGACGGTGGTAAAGCCACCGGCGGCGGCGGCTCTGGAACCCGAGGTGATATCCTCTTTATATTCCTGGCCCGGTTCCCGCAAATGTACATGCATATCAATAAAGCCCGGACAAACCAGTTTGTTTTTGGCATTTATAATTTCGGCTGAATTATCCGCCAGTTCCTTTTCCACCGCTGTAATCCGGCCTTCTTCCAGCAGGACATCCATAACTGCATTCAGGCCGTTGGCCGGGTCAATTACCCTGCCCCCCTTAATCAGCAATCTCATCTTTTGAACCTCCCATCATCAAGAACAGCAGCGCCATGCGTACCGCCACTCCATTGGTAACCTGTTCATTTATGACTGCCGCATTACTGTCGGCTATGTCGCTGGAAATCTCCACCCCCCGGTTCATGGGACCAGGATGCAGCACCAGGACATCATCCCGGGCCTGCAAAAGATGCCGGGGAGTCAGCATGTACAAGTTGGCATATTCGTCCAAAGAGGGGAAAAGTCCGACTTGCTGGCGTTCTCTTTGAATGCGCAGCACATTTATCACATCCACCCCTTTCAAGGCTTCATCCAGGCTGTAATAGCTTTTTACGCCCAGTTTCTCTATCTCGGGCGGTATCAGAGTCGACGGTCCCACTACCCGTACCTCGCAGCCAAATTTGCTGAGGCCATATATGTTGGAACGAGCCACCCGGCTATGCAGTATATCTCCCACTATGGCAACCTTCAGGTTATCCAGGGTGCCCTTTTTCTCCTTGATACTGAACATGTCCAACAGCGCCTGGGTAGGATGCTCATTAGCCCCATCGCCGGCATTTATCACTTTCATACGGGTATTGCGGGCTGCATAATGAGGAGTGCCGCTCATAGCGTGGCGTATCACCATCAGGTCAAAGCCCATGACCTCAATGGTCTTGATGGTGTCCCGCAAGCTTTCACCTTTTTGCACACTGCTGGTAGTTACCGCCAGATTAACCGTATCCGCGCTGAGGTATTTCCCGGCTATCTCAAAAGAGGTGCGGGTTCGAGTACTGGGCTCATAGAAAACAGTAACCATGGCCTTTCCACGCAGAGTGGGAACCTTCTTGATATCACGCCTGATAATGTCCTTCATAGGCATTGCCGTAGCCAGGATGAGTTCAATATCTTTCCGGCTCAATTCCCGCAGCCCCAGCAAATCCTTATTTTGTTCAAATCCCACTATAAAGCCTCCTCCTGATTTAAGCTAAACATAAAAAAGCCTTCCTTACATCCGGCAAGGAAGGCGTGCCTGCTTCAGGTAGCTTATCCCTTGCCGGCCTCACGGGACCAAATTAAAGGGTTGCTATCAGGTATCTATTATCTCTTGTATAACCACCTCGTCTTTGCTATCAATCTCCTTGACCAGAACCGATATTACTTCCTGGCGCGAGGTGGGTACATTTTTGCCGATAAAATCGGCCTTGATGGGCAACTCCCGATGCCCCCTATCTATAAGTACGGCCAGCTGAATTGCCCTCGGCCGTCCCAGATCCATCAATGCATCCAGGGCCGCTCGTATTGTGCGGCCGGTATAGAGAACATCATCGACCAGTACTATATTCATGCCGCTGATGGCAAAATCCACTTCGGTACGGTGAACCTGGGGTTGGGATGAAAGGGTGGTCAGGTCGTCCCGGTAGAGGGTGATGTCAAGTATGCCTACGGGGACATTTACGCCTTCAATCTCCTGAATGCGAGCTGCCAGTCTCTGGGCCAGAGGGCCTCCCCGCCGGCGGATGCCTACCACCGCAACATTATCCACACCTTTGTTTTTCTCAATAATCTCATGGGCTATGCGGGTAAGGGCTCTCTTCATGGCCATCTCATCCATAATCACATTCTTGTCGCGTAATTGCACAGCCATCCTCCTAACGCCAGGTGCAAAAAAGCCTGCCCAGGCCTTCGAGCCGGAGCAGGCTAAACGTCAAGTCTCATCCTTGCCAGCCTCTCGGGGCCAACTTAAAGGTCTCAATAGATTTTATACAATCTCAAAGGAGATGTCAATCAGGACTCAATGTATACAAAAAGCCGGTTATTTTTGTGATTTTTTTACAGATTACGGTCGAGTTCCAGTTGTTTGACCCTAATTGCCCGCCTGCTGACGCAGGTAAGCCAATATCTCGCCGTAATACTCGGGAAGCGGCGTGCTGAACTCCATATACTCGCCGCTGCGGGGATGAATAAAGCCCAGCAGATGGGCATGCAGCGCCTGGGAATCCAGATGGAAATGTTTCTTGCCCGAACCGTAGAGGGGATCCCCCACCACCGGATGTTTGATATAGGCAAAATGCACCCTGATCTGATGGGTACGTCCGGTCAAAAGCTCAACCTTTACCAGGCTGTAAGCATTAAAACGCTCCAGCACCTGATATTTACTTACAGCCGGTCTGCCCTCGGCCACTACCGCCATTTTCTTGCGATCCGTCTTGCTCCTGCCAATGGGGGCGTCAATAGTGCCCAGGTTTTCTTTCAGCTTACCATGCACTAAAGCGATATATTCCCTTTTAATGCTGTGTTCCTTAATCTGTTCAGCCAGGCTGCGATGGGTCCTGTCATTCTTAGCCACCACCATCACTCCGGAAGTGTCCTTGTCCAGGCGATGCACAATACCGGGCCTGAGCTGGCCGTTTATGCCGGACAAATCCCTTATATGGTACATCAGGGCATTTACCAGGGTATAATCCCAGTTACCATGCGCGGGGTGCACTACCAAACCCTTAGGTTTATTAATCACGGCCAGATCCTCATCCTGATATATGATTTCCAGAGGAATAGCCCGGGGTTCGATTTTCAACACCTGCGGTTCCGGAATTTCGATACTGATTTCCTCCCCTTCACGCACCCGGTAGCTGGCTTTATGTGAAACCCCGTTCACCAGCACTTTGCCTGCGCCAATGAGATTCTTAACCAATGAACGCGATAGTTGCTCCACCTGATCCGCTACCAAAGCGTCCAGCCGCTCCCCATCCATCTCTTCCTCTACGATAATCAACTCAATATCTGCCAATCAACTCACCTTTTCATCCCGAAACAGTATTACAACCAGCAATATGGCTCCGCCCACAATAGCTATATCGGCAACATTAAATACCGGCCACCATCCCAGGTCAAAAAAATCCACCACATAATTCAGGCGCACCCGATCCAGCAGATTGCCTGCTGCTCCGGCAACAATAAGCCCGGTAATTACCTGTATCCCATGGGGCTGAGGGCGTCTGCTGTTAAAAATAATTAACACCACAATAACCACCAGAGCACCGATCAGGAATAACCATGACTTTCCCGGCAACATTCCAAAAGCCGCTCCCTGATTCTGCACATAAGTCAGGTAAAAGACCTGATCCCACACAGCCCTGCTCTCTCCCGGATTAAAGCTATGTACTACCCATAGTTTTGACAATTGATCAAGCACTAAAACCAGAAGCATTGTCAACCAAAACCGCATGGAAACCTCCTCAGTAATCATAAAGTCGGTTCTATTGTACGTCAGAAAAGAGGAGAATACAAGAAAGGGCCACCCCCTTTCCGGTATGGGGAATAGAAGTTATACTATCTACTATAGATGCAACTGCAAGATGTACATAAATCAAAACGTAAAATTGTTAATTGTTACTAGGAGGTATTTACATAATGAAACAACTCTTATCGACCCTGTTCCTGGCCCTGCTCCTGATTGCCGGCCAACCATTGACTGCTCCGGTTCAAGGTCAGGAAACCATCGCCGTATTGATAGACGGCTTGCCCTTAAACCTTGATGTCAGCCCGGTAATTCAGAACGACCGCACCCTGGTCCCTTTCCGGGCGATAGCGGAAGCTATGAACATAACAGTGGAATGGGATAATCAAAGCCGTACGGTAAATGCCAGCGACGGCAAAATTTCTGTTCGCATGCAGATTGACAACCAAACCGCCTATCTTAACAACACTCCCACCGCTTTGGATACAGCTCCGCAAATAACAGCCGGGCGCACCCTTATTCCTCTGCGTTTCTTCAGCGAAGCCTTCAATTGCCAGGTCGATTGGAACCCCGGGCTTAGAAAGGTAAGTATTATCTCGCCCTCTAAATCCATGACGGTCATAGGTTTTTATGCCCTGGGCGACAATGAAACCAGCAGTTGGACCAATCTCTTCGAGCAATCTTATCCCGCCTCGGCTCCCGGCAATACCGATGCCCTATCGGAACTGGCATTGGGATGGTATAGCCTGGATCAAGATGGGAATCTGCTCACCCAAAGCAGAACCGGCTGGCAAAAGCCGGAGGGATGGGAAAAAGTAATGGAAGCGGCCCGGCAATACAACCTGCAAACAGAGATGGTGATTCACGTCACTGATGCCGACAATACTATCTCAAATCTGTTCAGCAATCCCGCCGCCATGTCCCGGGCAGTTAAAGCTATAAGCGATGAAGCCCGGCAGTTCCGCGGAGTAAATCTGGATTTCGAGGGGCTGGGCTACAACGACAGCGGGGAGCAGCTGAAACAGGTGCAGCAGCGATTTACCAGCTTTATCAATCTGCTGTCCCAGGAGCTCAAGATAAACGGCAGCAGGCTTACTCTTACCCTGCATGCCCCTAACAGCGCTTATCCCGGTTATGACTACCAGGCCCTGGGCAAGATCGCTGACCGCATAATCATAATGGCCTACGATTACGGCTCTAAGCCCGAGCCCATAAACCAGGTAGAGCAAGCGGTAAAAATCGCGGTCGCCTCAGTCCCGGCTCAAAAATTAATATTGGGCATTTCCGCCCCCAGCGAAACTGACGCCAGCATCGCTACCAAAATAGGGATGGCCAAGCGCTACAACCTCAATGGTGTAGCCTTGTGGAGATTAGGGTTATTAAACGAGGGCATGTGGGAAGTATTAAGAGATAGTGCGGAGGCCAAGCGGTAAGCATTGGGTACAGTTCAAACCAAGCAAGGGGCTCTGCTAAGGCACAGGGGGATGGCTTTACAGGCTTTACAGGCTTTACAGAAGCCATAAACGCAGCCTTTTCCAAGACAGAGATACAAAACGTATTATCCAACAGATACGTAATTCTACCCGCTATGTATTCTATAAGGATTTAAAGGCTTCTCTCTTGATAGCTTTTCACACACTCTGCCGTCCCCTGACTCAGGTGTCCCATAAATCAGCACCACCCGTCCA
>DHCD01000035.1:10786-28831 GCA_002398105.1 Syntrophomonas sp. UBA4911 | reverse complement strand
GATTGGGCGGCTTTTTCCCCGGCCAGGCCGAAGGCCGTAATGGCAGCGGCGGCGGCAGTCAGAATGTCGTCGCCAGTTCCAACGGCAGCCGCCACCAGAGCCCCGGCCATACAGCCGGCTCCGGTAATTGTGGTCAGCAGAGGGGTACCGTTTTGCACCAGCCAGGTCCTGCTACCATCGCTTATAATGTCCGTAGCCCCCGTAGCGGCAACCACGGTATGATATTTTTCCGCCAGACTCCGGCAGGCTTCGATGACGTCATCGCCGTCATCAATTGAATCCACCCCTCGTACTCTGCCCCGGTAGCCGGCCAGAGACTTGATTTCTCCTGCATTTCCCTTGATAACGGTAACCGGCCCGCCAGCCGAGAGTTTTTCAATGAAGCTGGTCTTATGGCTGATGGCTCCGCAAGCTACCGGATCCAGTATAACCGGCTTTTTAAGCTCAACTGCCCGCCGGGCTGCCAGCAGTGCGGCCTCTTCCTGTTCCTGGGTCAGGGTACCCAGGTTTATATAAAGGGACGAGGCCAGGCCGACAAACTCTTCCACCTCGGTCCGGGCTTCGCACATGGCGGGGGAAGCGCCGAAACAGAGCAGAATATTGGCGCAGTCGTTTATGGTTACATAATTTGTGATGGCCTGCACCAGAGGGGTTTTATCCTTTACCGCCCGTAAACATAGACTTATTTTCTCTAACATCATTGTGGTCTCCTTTCTATAGCTTTCAGTATCTGGGAACCGAAGCAACAAAAAAAGATGCACAAGCAAATGCATCTTCAAAATTATACTGATACAGTTACTTTCCTACGTTAGCATTACCTAGACAGGTTCAAAGGGTCAAGCCGTAGCGGCTTTCTCAGCTTTCGCTCCCCCAGTAATCTGTGGTTGATATTATTCTGTTATTTACTAAAATATCTTACAAGCTGTGGGTTATGTCAAGGCATAAAAAAGAATTATGAAGTGGGGATGGAGGGGGAGGGAAGTGTGCTGCAGCTACACCTCCCTCGGAGGTTAAATCTGAAATAAACCAGGATTTATCAATGCTGTATATTATGACTCGTTTCGAACCTAACCAATTCGTTAAATGCTTTTTTGACTTCCGGGTCCTGATACAGGCGGCCCAGGATATTAAAAAGACCGGAAATATATTGATAAGTTTCTCTTTCCAATTCAGTAACGCTCATTTCACCTTTACCCACCACATATACCATGGCGTCTACCTGGCTGAAAAAATTAGCTATAGTCTTATAAAAGAAAGGCTCTATATCCCTGATATCTTTTTCAGTGACAGGAGCTTCAATAATAGGTCCGCCATTTTGGTAAAAATAGGCCAGTTCCCGGTTAAGGTCAGCATTGATCAGATCAGTAATCTCTTTTTTATTTTCAAAATATCTGATTGCCAGTTTCTTAAGCATGTTTCTCTGGGATTCACGTACCCGCCCGCTCAGATCCATATAAGCTTGAGCCAGGTGACCCTTAAGTTCAACCCCCAATGAATAAACCTCTCCGCTGCAGCGTGGGCAGGTGATAGATATAGTTGGCTTTACTTGTACTTTATTGGCTAGCATTTTATCAACCCCCTTAAATGTTCTGTTATAAGTTCCGACCATAACATAAAGCAACCTTAATAATTACAAAAATAATTACAAATTAATTTTTCTGTAGTTCAGCCCCTTCCAGCGGAATATGTGATAACATTCACAATCCCTCTTAAAAAATTTTTCTAAGCCTTCCGACACATTTGTGAATCAGTTCACTTTATGAATTTATTATATATCTTTTAGGTGCAAATGTGAATAAGTTCACTATCATTATTAACTTATAGGCCGATAAAATAAACTTATTGGAGCTAGCTCAGATAACATGGGTGTCAAAGAGCATCCATCCCTGAAGGTACGTCCGGCCGCGCATCATACTAATCTTCATGGCCGCGTCAAAGAAACGCGAGGTTTAATATTGCCCTGAAGGCTTTGCAAATGGCCTAAGGGGCAACTTCATGTGATGCCATGAGATAAATATGAAGGAAATATTCTGCTGCCGCTATCAGTATGGCAAATATGACGACAGACAGGAAACTGACAGTCACTGCCGGCCATAACCAGGAGATTATATAAGTTATAATGGCAGCCATTAGCCCGTCGCATATAGCCGCCACTGAATTGTTGGATGCAGGCAGAATCAGCAGATCTCCCACCGCATAGCTTAAGGCTGCAACTGCCAGAGCTATAGCCAGTACTTCCAGGACGCTGTTGCCGTTAATCAGCGATAAGGTCAGAAAGCCTGCTACAAAGGTCATAACATACTTTAACAATAAACTCATCCATGTTTTCAAACCCTTTTCACCTCCAGAATTGTTCTTTTTATTATTTGCCCATAGGGTGGTTTTTTATTCAACCAATATATATGGGATAACCACGACCAAGCCTTGGCTCCTTTTCCATTTACATAAAGCGCCGGCAGAAGGCAATAATATTAAAAAGCAATTTCATTTCCAACTGCTCCAATTATTAAAACTAATACCACATAAATTAAGGAATGATCGCATGCTCTTGATAATTATTCGGACATTGATTTTATATGGAGCTACCGTTCTCCTGCTCAGGGTTATGGGAAAAAGGCAGATAGGCCAGCTGCAGCCTTATGAGCTGGTGGTTATTATCATGATTTCCGAGCTGGCAGCAATACCTATGCAGAATACCGGAATTCCTCTGCTAAGTGGATTAATACCGATATTTATTCTGGTAGCGGTCCAGGTTCTTTTATCTTTGGTTTCTCTGTATAGCGAAAAGGCCCGGGGGACAATTTGCGGCAAACCCAGTATTGTAATTGCCAATTCCCGTATAGTTGAGGAAGAATTAAGAAGATTGCGTTATAACCTTAATGATTTGCTGGAACAATTGCGCCTGAAGGATGTGCCTGACATAGGTGATGTGGAGTATGCTATCCTGGAAACCAGCGGGGAGCTTAGTGTGATCCTTAAATCGGAAAAAAGACCGCTCATCCCTCAGGATCTGAATATCAGTCCCGAACGTGAGGATTTACCCACCACCTTGATAATTGACGGCCGCATCATCAACGAGAATTTGACCAGAGTAGGTCATAATACCGACTGGCTGCGACAGGAACTGGAAAGGGCTGAAGTCAATGATATCAAGGATGTTTTCTTTGCCAGCCTGGACGCCCATGGACAGCTTTATTGGCAACTGAAATCTTCCGTTGCCGGAGACCGTAACCCGCAATGAAAATTAGCCGCCGGTTCTGCTGTATTTTTTGACGCGGAATTCAGGGAATTTAAAGGGAAGAACGGGGAAGAGAACTTTAATAAATTCCGCGTATCTCCTAAAGATTCCGCGGGTTCCGCGTCTGTTTTATTAATAATCTGCAGCTATTTTCTAATTAAAGGGAGCGATGGGAATGAGATTATTGGTTACATTAACTGCAATCCTGAGTTTGATTATCGGTATGGCGGTCTGGTTTAACCACTCGCTGCAGGAAACCGCTGATGACCTGAGCCGGCAAATTGACGGGATAAGTCTGGCCATAGTCCAGCAGGATTGGCAATCAGCGGCCCAACAGAGTGAACAGCTGGAGCGGGAATGGGAAGAAAAAGCCCAATGGTGGCCAGTCTTTTTGGACCATCAGGAGATGGACAATATTGAGTTTTCACTGGCCCGGGTTAAAGAGTATGCTGCCAGCCGGAATACGGCGCTCTCTCTGGGGCAGCTGGCTGAATTAAAACTCATGATTGAACATATTCCCAGAAAGGAGGCTGTAAACCTGGAAAACATTTTTTAGCCAATCTGGACCTAACTTTTAATAAGTCTTGTAAAGTACTGCCCCCATAGGCCATGAGCCGGGGGTATTTTTTTGTCTGAAAACAGATGCGGGCAATTCAAGTTTAGTACCTGGTCAGGCATTTATGTTACAGATGGTGATACCTAAAGAGGTTACGTAACATGACAGATTGTGACAAATAAGAGGGTCAACAGGAACTGATTAGAGTCGCCTGGTTCCCGAGTAATAGGGCATGGGCATTTCCCACCGGTGTTGGCATAGGAATTGCGTACTAAAATAGCATGCGTTTTTCCCTTAAGGCTCAAGATGCAGCAATATATCAAAAATGAAAGGAGAAAGATATCATGAAACCGGATTTGAGCGTGGAAGTATGTGGGAAAAGGTTCAAGAACCCTATTGTAGTAGCCTCGGCTACCCCTTCAAAAGATGCCCGATATATGAAGAAATGTGTGGATTCAGGCGCCGGGGGGATAATTGCCAAAACAGTTACCTACGAGCCTAAATTACAACATTATGTATCGCCTCGTTTTACCATATTGCATAAAAAAGGTTGGCCCCATGATTTTTCCAACTATTCCTGTGAATTTCTGGCTACCTACACCCCTGACGAATGGGCGGAGGAACTTGCCGCATCCGCCGAATACTGCCATAAGCACGATACCATATTGGTGGGCAGTATTTCCGGCAGCAGTTTGGAAATATGGGAAGATCTGGCTAAAAAGATGGCGGCTACCGGTGTAGATATGATGGAACTCAATATGGGCTGTCCCCACCCCCGTGACCTGGGTTATAAGAGCGGGCAGGAACTGGGAAGCGACCCTGAAGCTGCGGTTGAAGTGCTTAAGGTAGTGACCAATGCCATTGACATACCGGTATTTGTAAAGTTAACTCCCGAAGCTATCAGTCCCCTGGAAATGGCTAAGAGAATGAAGGCGGGCGGTGCCAGTGGGGTGACCGCCGTCAACCGTTTCCCTGCCCTGGATATTGATGTAGAGACGGGCCGGCCTTTACTGCACGGCTCTTTTGCCGGTACCGGCGGGCCGTGGATGCGTCCCATTATGCTCAAATGGGTGGCTAAAATAGCTCGGGAAGTAGATATTCCCATTTCCGCTACCAGTGGATTCTGGCAGTGGGAAGATGTTGTAAAGGCTATCATGTGCGGAGCCAGTACGGTTCAGACCTGTACCGCTTTAATGTATGGCACCCGCGGTTATAGAAAGATAGGCGACTTTATAAATGGTTTAGAGTCTTATATGGAAAGAAAAGGATACAGCAATGTAGCCGAATTCAGAGGGATTACCTTACCTCAGATAGTAAGCTGGGATATGGTCGACAGGGAAAGCAAAGCTGTTTCCAAAGTTAATCCCGAGAAATGTACGGGCTGTAAGATGTGCCCGCAGTGGTGCTTCTATGATGCCATCAGCCTTGACGACGAAGGAATAGCTGATATTGACTCCGGCAAATGTGATGGCTGCGGCCTATGTGCTGCCCTGTGTCCGGATAATGCCATTCATATGGAAGGACCTAAACCTATTTTCCTGGGGGACTTCAATTAGAAGGATTGTTGTTTGCCGGTTGGGGCTGGAAGCCACCGGGGCATTCTCCCCAATATTAGAGATTCGAGGTGAGCATATTGCAGGATCCAATCTATTTAAAACCAGAAACTTTAGATCGGGCATTGGATTATCTTACAGAATACCCGCAAGCCACATTATGGGCCGGGGGTACTGACTTAATAGTCCACCTTGAACACAAAAAACTTAAAGTTTCCGGAATAATTGATTTAACCAGCATCCCGGAATTGAGATTTATAGAGGATTGCGGCGACAAAGTAAGGATTGGAGCTCTAACAACCATTTATGAAATCCAGACTTCACCGGTTATCAAAAAAGAATTTGCATTTTTGGCTCAGGCGGCCTTGGTTTTGGCTTCCTGGCAGATTCGGACTTTGGCGACTATCGGCGGAAATATAGTTACGGCCGCTCCTTCGGCAGAGACGGGCTGCCCGCTTATACTTTTAGACGGAAATATAATTGTTCAAAGCAAAAATGGCGAAAGAAAGATACCGACCAATCAATTCTTTAAAGGACCTGGTAAATGCGACTTGGCGCCTGGGGAAATTGTAAAGGAAATTGAATTGGAAAAGTTACCCCACGGTTACCAGACCATTTACCAGAAGGAAAGACTGAGGCGCTCAATGGATATCGCCTTGGCCAATGCAGCCTGCGTACTTAATCTGGATGGTGACAAATGCCAGGAAGTCCGTATAGGTCTGGGGGCAGTGGCTCCGGTGCCAATGCGGGCAGTAAAAACGGAAGCGGTATTAAACGGTCAGGTTATGAGTGACGAGCTGGTTGAAAAAGCAGCGCAAACGGCGGCAAGCGAGTGTAAACCGATTACTGACATACGGGCCACGGCTGATTATCGCAGGGACCTGATTTATGCCTTGGTCAAAAGACAGTTAACAGCACTGTGGAAGGCAGGTGCAGAGTAATGAAAATACCAATTTCTTTGACTGTAAACGGAGATAAATACGATGTAATGGTTTCCCCGCTGTCCAAACTAGTTGATGTACTCAGGGATGATCTTTTAATTACCGGGCCCAAGAAGGGCTGTGCCGAAGGTGAATGCGGCGCCTGTACTGTCATAATGGATGGTAAACCGGTAAGTTCATGTTTAGTGTTGGCTCCTCAGGCCGACGGCAAAGAAATCACTACCATTGAGGGGCTGGAGCGTGAAGACGGCACATTAGACCCTATTCAGGAAGAATTTATGAATAGTGCGGCAATTCAATGCGGTTATTGCAGTCCCGGTATGATGATCATGAGCAAAGCCTTGCTTATGGTCAACCCTCATCCCACCGAAGAAGAAGTAAGGGATGCGCTTTCCGGCAACCTTTGCCGTTGTACCGGCTATCAACAGATTGTTGATGCGGTCATGGCCGCAGCGGAAAAGGAGCGGGGAGGTGAGTAACATGGCAGAAAATAAGGGATTCAATTGCATAGGCAAGTCAGTAGCTGCGAGCGGCGCCTGGGAAAAGGCTACAGGCCGGGCCCAGTATGTTCCCGATATGAAGCTGCCCGGTATGTTATACGGCAAGATGCTGCGCAGTCCTTATGCTCACGCCCGGATAGTGAACATAGATACCAGCAAGGCTGAAGCCCTGGAAGGGGTTAAAGCGGTAGCTACCATTAAGGATACCCCGCAGGTAAATTTCGGCCCGATGGGCACTAATGAGGATTGGTACATTTTTGCCAAAGATAAAGTCCGTTTTATTGGTGATGAGGTAGCAGCAGTGGCAGCCATTGACGAGGCAACAGCGGAAGCAGCTCTTGATCTAATTGAGGTTACCTATGAAGAATTACCCGCCGTATTTGACATGGAGGAAGCCATGAAGGAAGGCTCCCCCGTAATCAATGAAAAATGGCCGGATAATATTGCTTCCCAAAAACACTTTGGCCAGGGAGATATTGAGGCTGGCTTTGCCGAAGCTGATTTGATCGTAGAAGAAGAGTTTTATACCAATGAAGTTTATCAATCTTACATGGAAACCATGTGCGCTTTGGTTCGTCCGGAAAAAGGCAGCCGCCTGACTATGTGGGTGCCCATCCAGATCGCCAATAAGGCCCGTTTGGTATACGCTAAGGCTTTAGGCATATCCCCGGAAGATATTCGCCTCATTAAACCGTTTATGGGCGGCGGATTCGGCGCCAAATTCGAGACTAACATCCATCTCGCCTGTGCTGTCCTGGCCAGGAAAACCGGCCGCCCGGTCAAAATGATCAATAGCCGTCACGAAGACTTTGCCGCTGGAAACCCCAGAGTACCAATCAAATACCGGGTCAAAATGGGTTTCAAAAAAGACGGTACCTGTACTGCCAAATATATGCATCTGGTTGGCAATAATGGCTGCAGGACCGTTTATGGTCCTGCGATTATGAGTACTGCCTGTTATAGAATTGATGCCTTGTATAAATTTCCGAATGTAAAAGTGGATGGTTATCTGACCTATACCAATACGGTTCCCACCGGTTGTTTCCGTGGATTCGGCAATGCCCAGTCCATATTTATGATTGAGCGTATGATGGACATAGCGGCCGAGAAACTGGGACTTAGACCGGAAGAAATCAGAAAGGTAAACGCAATGACTCCCAATTTCACCAACCCTCATGGTTGGAGAGTGGGCACCTGCGGCCTGACCGAATCAATTGATGCGGTACTTGAAGCGGCCCAAAACAGACCTAAGACTGAGGTTAGCCCTGGCAAACTCAGAGGAATAGGAATGGCCTGCTGTAATCACGTTTCCGGCAACAGAGGATTTTTCCCCACCTTTGATGGTTCCAGTTCTCTGATTCGAATCGCGGAAGACGGAAAAATAACCGTGTTCCACGGCGAATGTGATATGGGACAGGGCCAGGATACCGTTTTCGCTCAAATTGCGGCCGAAGAACTGGGGGCTAAATTTAGTGATGTCCGGGTAGCTGAACAAGACAGCCAGATAAGCCCGTGGGGTCTGGGTTCCTATGCTACCAGGGGGACTACGGTCGGCGGCAATGGAATTATAGCCGGCTGCAAAGCTGCCAAGAAAATACTGTTTGAAGAAGCGGGCGCCATGCTGGGAGTAGACGCAGATCAATTGGATTCCCGAGAAAGTATAATTTTTTGGAAGAGGCGACCCGAGAAAAGTTTAACTTTCTCAGAGGTAGGCGCGCATTACGTATTTAACCATGCAGGCTCCTGCATTATTGGCAACGGGTATTATAGAACCGGTGATCCGTTGCCGGATCCGAAGACAAGTTACGGCAATGTATCTCCGGCTTACATCTTCGGATGCCATATGGCGGAAGTAGAAATAGACACCTTGACCGGGCATGTAGACGTAGTCAATTATTGGGCCGCTCATGATTCGGGCCGACCCATTAACCCGACTCTTTTAAGAGGTCAGATTGAAGGCGGCATAGGCATGGGCCTTGGCTGGGCGCTGTGGGAGGACATGATCATTAAGGACGGTAAAGTTCTAAATGACGGATTCCTGGATTACCGCATTCCCGGAACAGTCGATATGCCCCGGATGACTACCATATTTATAGAAACAGATGAACCTAATGGTCCTTTCGGAGCCAAAGGTATTGGGGAAGCTGCTATAAACCCAGTGGCCCCGGCAATAGTCAATGCGGTTTGCAATGCCCTTGGCGTACATTTCAATGAGCTGCCTGTTACCCCCGCAAGGATTTTGGCCGCCCTTAAAACAAGAAATAAACATCAGGTAATATAGCACACTGATTTTAATAGGAGGGGATCTAATGCCAAAACCAGAATTGGAATTTTTCGACCACGATTTAAACATCACCTGGCGGCAGGTAGAGGGAGGGCAGGAGGGTATCATTGAGAAAATACTCAGTCACGACCCGGAAACGGGTTCATATACCAGGCTGCTTAAGTTTCCTCCCGGTATGATGACGACCGAGACACTGGTCCATGATTTTTGGGAGGAAGTATATATACTCGAAGGCAGCCTGATAGATCTGAAAAAGAGGGAGACCTATATCAAAGGCATGTATGCCTGCCGTCCCCCGGGAATGTACCATGGTCCCTATGATATTCCGGAAGGGTGCATGACTCTGGAAATCAGGACCTTCGAAAAATAGTAATGCTGTTTTCTTAAGTTGCGAGGCCCATTATACCCCCGGGTGGGGGAATAGGGAACAACGCCCGGGGGTATAGGTTCTTAAATCCTCAATATATTGAAGGGGGAAGAATAATGAATGCACTAGTATGGCTTCTTGGAGGATATGGAGTACTGTTGGCATCCCATTTTATGACCAAAGAACCGATTGAGCGCTTATTGCCGCCGGATCCCAACCGGCCTACGCCTGCAGCTCTGGCCGGCAACAGCCGGGACTATGCCGCCAATCATTCGGTTATAGTTTCCGGGCAATATTTTATGGCCATTGCAGGCTTATCACCCATTCTCTCAGCCATTGTCGGCCTGTATTGGGGCTGGATTCCGGCTATAGTCTGGCTTCTGCTGGGCGTCACCTTTTTAGGCACCCCTACCGAGTATATCCATATGATGGCTTCAGTTCGCCAGAACGGCGCTACCATGGGCGAGATCACCAGGAAAATAATTGGTGGAGGAACTGGTGTGGTTACCACCTTGGCCTTGTGGTTTTTAGGCACGATTACTTATGCTATTTTCATGACTACCATGGCCAAGACTATGGAAACCGTACCGATGGCAGCCATCCCCACCATAATGCTGACGGTTATCGCCATTTGTTTCGGCTATCTGAGAGCCTACAAAGGGATTTCAGTGGCCAAGGGAACCATCGTTTCTCTGATAGTGTGGATTTTCTTCATCTATCTGGGGATCAAGCATCCCATCGCTCTTTCCTATAATACCTGGGTAATCATCTTGATCTGTTATACATTCATAGCTGCCTATCTGCCGGTGTGGATGATTCTGGCTCCCCGCGACTTCTTGAATTCAGGGGTCTTAGTCGGCGGCATAGGCTTAATAACGATAGCTCTTTTGATTGGTATGCCCAAGTTCATCTTTCCGGCCTTTGTCGGCTGGGAAACAGCCCGGGGCTTTTTATGGCCGGCAATTATGGGGACAATCACCTGTGGAGCTATAAATGCCACCCACAGTATGATGTCGGCCGGCATAGCCTCCCGTCAGCTCAGCAATGAAAAGCACGCTTTCGGCGTAGTGAGTTTTGGGACCAAAGGCGAGACCGTGCTGTGTATTGCCACCATCGGTCTGATCGCCACTCAATTCGGCTATGACAACTTTATTTCCAGTGTTGTATCTAATGCCGGGGGAGCCTTCTCTACCGCTTTTGCCAATATTGCCAGTCAATACCTGAGTATTCCCCAGAGCATCGGCATGACGATCGGGGCATTGACCCTGACCGGCTTTGTCATTACCACCATGGATGCCTATGCCCGGGGAGCCCGCTACTCGGTTGAAGAATTGGCCAATCATTTTCCGGTTTTGGAATCCCTGCAGCTTAAGAAACCTATCGTGTCGACCTTTTTTGTAGTTCTGGTCGGCACCCTGCTGGCATTCTATACTCCTTTCAGCCAGCTTTGGGCCGGATTTGCCCTGGTTTCATTGACTTTTGCCATATTCCCTTATGGAATTATGATTATTAAAAGATTAGAAAGCGGGCAACCGTTCGACGGTCATTTTTATGGCTGGATAATTATCCCCGGGGCCTTCATGTGGATCAGCTCTGCGGCAGCGCTGGCATTTTTCGTATACAGCTTCTTTGCCAAGGGACAAGCTGTTCCGGCGGTCATGTCTATTTTCATTACGATATTATTTGTACTGGGCACGATCCAAATCTACAATAAGATTAATCAGATTAGAAACGCTGCTTCCATGCCTCCGAGCAATGCTGCAGTTGAACCATAATTTAAGCGTTACAGCTTAAGGAAAGGGCACAAAAAGGTCACAGGGTGGCCTTTTTGTGTTTGATTAAAGCCGAAATTATCTGCATAATTGGAAACAGATGCAGCAATATTTATATTCAGGCGGCGGCCGCAGGAGGATTGAGCCCCCCGGAGGGCTGGCCCGCCAAGGCTTTAGGAGGCTATGCAATGAAACGATCTTTTATTTTGATGCTGATTGTACCTTTCCTCTGGGCTCTGAACTTCGTCTTCGGCAAAATGCTGGTGGGCATCTTACCGCCATTCGCCATTGCCGCCGGACGCTTTACCGTGGCGGGAATAATTTTCGGCCTCTGGATTATCATCTGCCGAAAAAGGCTGCCCCAAACCGATATGCCTTTCCTTTTGAATCTGGTTATGATCAGTCTTACCGGTGTAGTCGCCTTCAACGGGATTCTTTATGTGGGGCTTCAATACACCACGGTCGCCAATAGTACCATCGTTAATTCCTTTAACCCCATTCCTACCATGCTGCTGGCCGCTTTGATCCTGAAAGAAAAGGTTACCGGGGCCCAATATGGGGGGGCGCTTTTATCCATTATCGGGGTATTTATAATTATCAGTGCCGGAAATGTGAGTTCACTGGCCAAATTCAATATCGGGGACATAATCATTTTCCTTAACACCTTTGTTTGGGCTTTATTTTCGGTGTTAGGCAAAAAAGCCATGAAGGTGTTGAGCCCTTTGGAGTCAATTGCTTTCACCACCGTAATGGGACTTCCTTTTTTGTGGCTGTTGACTGCCTGGGAAGTGCATGCTTATCAGGTTACCAGCCTGCCTTGGTCTGCGGTAGGGCTGCTTGTGTTTTTAGGTATTTTTGCTTCGGTCCTGGCCTTTGTTTGGTGGTATCAGGGGATAAGAGATTTCGGTGCTTCCGGAGCAGCCATTTTTTATAACCTGATCCCTCTTTATACGCTGATAATCAGCGGCTTGTATCTGCGGGAAACAATCTATGCCTATCACATAATCGGCGGTTTACTGATAATTGCCGGTATATTGGTATCGTCTCTGTCCTTAAACAAAGGGGCAGCAGCTTGATGCCTGAGGGCGCCAATATATAACGATAATATTGCGGAAAGAAGGATGGTCGTGGGATATGTTCAAAAAGCCTCTGAGGCTGCCGTCAGAAAAACTCTGTCCTATCGCTATTACATATACGCGGTCATTACCGCAGCGTATTTCATAATTTATTTCCACCGCACCTCAACGGCAGCTATGGCTCCGGAACTGGTTGCCGCCTTTGGAATAACCCCTACGGCGGTAGGATTTATCGGCTCCATGTACTTTTATGCCTATGCCTTGGGGCAATTGCCGGCCGGTATTCTGGCTGACCGCTGGGGAGCACGCAAGACCTTATCCCTATTTGTAATGCTGGCCGGCTTGGGAGCTATTTTCTTGGGCCAGGCCAATAATTACGGCACCGTCCTGGCAGCGAGATTTCTGGTAGGGCTGGGGTCAGGGTTTGTGTTCGTTTCCGCTACCCGCATTTTATCCGACTGGTTTAAGAGGAATGAATTTGCCACCTACTGCGGGATACTCACAGCAATCGGCAATATAGGTTCACTGGCTTCTACTGCTCCTATGATCGCTCTTATGGCCTTCATAGGCTGGAGAGGCGCTATGACCACAGTGGGACTCAGTTCTCTGGTTATAGCCATTTTGCTCTGCCTGATTGTCCGGAATAAACCTTACGAGATAGGCGGCGCCAGTATTGCCGATATCGAAAATATACCGCCTGTGGATACCATTCCTTTAGGTATAGGCGAAAGCCTTAAGATACTGGTCGGCAAATATAATTTTTGGACCATAGCGGTAATGTTTTTTGTCTTGTATGGAACCATAATGGGTTTTCAAGGACTGTGGGGCGGGCCTTTCCTGATGAATGTTTATCATCTGACCAATGCCCAGGCCGGCAAGCTGCTGACGATGATTCCTATCGGCATGATAGGCGGGTGTCTTATGGTTGGAATTCTGGCTGACCGGGTGGTAAAGTCCAAAAAAAAGGTGGCTATGGTTGGTATTTTCGGCTATATTCTGACCTGGATCCCGCTGGTATTTTGGATTGACTCCATGTCGCTCAGCTTTATCCGGGTTTTGTTGCTTTTATATGGTATCTTTGGCGGGACCTTTGCGCTGATGTCGGGTAATCTGCAGGAGAATATTGATTTAAGAATGACCGGCACCGCTTTAGGGGTTTTGAATTTTTGCGCTTTCAGCGGCGGAGCCCTTTATCAGCAGATAATGGCGGCTATCATTGCCCGGGCTCCTGTGGGCAATGATATTATTGCCGCTTCAGGTTTTAAATCCGCTTTTACTGTGTGTCTGGTGACCCTGGTGATTGCCTGGATAATCTATTTGACCCAAAAAGATGTAACTGCGTCATGATTTTTTCCATTATCTATTTACTCCGTAAAGTCTGTCCCGAGGTCCGGTGGACTTCGGGACAGACTTTTTCATACGCAGTGGCCTCGGCTTTCTGTCACAGGAGATGATACCTGAATAGGTTACGTAACATTACAAATTGTGACAAAAGGCACAAATTCCAAAAGACACTGGTATAAGGCCTGGCGCCCGTTTGGCGGTAAAATCCCGCTGCGTTTGCTGTTGGCACGATAATTGCAAATTAGGATGGTACAGAGAGTATTCCGCCCTTGGGGGCTGGAAATGAGAATGCCGGCAGCTAAGCTAACTCCTTTTACCTTGGAAATCCCCTGTGCTCAGCTGATCTGCACAGGGGATTTCTTAAAAAAGGCACTATTGGTCTTCATGGTCGCGGGTGATGCTATAGAGCTTCATCTTGCGATACAGGGTCATACGGGACAGTCCCATTTCCCTGGCTACCTGGGAAACATTGCCTCTATGGACAGATAGTAAACTTACTATTTTATGGTATTCTGCTGCTGCCATATCCTGTTTTCGCTTTTGTTTATAACCGAACTTGGAATCAGTTAACGGCAGGTGATGGTGAGTCATTATGGTGGGAGTATTCAGAGGGAAAATTATCTCCGGCGGCAAATCCTCGCAGCTTATAGAACGGTGAAGGGATATCGACACCAGTCTTTCTATTATATTTTGCAGTTCTCTGACATTGCCGGGCCAGGAGTAATTCTGTAGACAATCCATTATACCTGGTTCCAAAATACTGAGAATGTTTGCATGGTTCCCATTCCATTTCCCCAGCATATATTTAACCAGTAAGGGGATGTCTTCTTTTCTATCCCGCAGCGGAGGAATGGTAATGGAGATAACATTTAAACGATAATATAAATCTTCCCGGAAATTTCCCTTTTCTATTTCGCAGCGAAGATCCTTGTTGGTAGCACAGATTACCCGGACGTCTATTGAGATTTCTCTGGAATCGCCAATCCGGATAATACGCCGGTTCTGAAGTACTCTCAGCAATGCTACCTGCAAATCAAAGGGCATATCTCCGATTTCGTCGAGAAAAATGGTACCTCCGCAAGCCAGCTCAAATTTGCCGATCTTTCCTCCCCGCTTGGCTCCGGTGAATGCTCCTTCAACATATCCAAACAACTCGCTGCCAACCAGTTCCCGGGGGATGGCGCCGCAATTAATAGCTACAAAAGGCTCTTGAGCCCTTGAACTGGCATTATGTACAGCCTGGGCAAAGACTTCCTTGCCGGTACCGCTTTCTCCCTGCAGCAATACATTACTGTCGTTGCTGGCAGCTATCCGGGCATTGGCAATACATTTCTGCAAAACCTTGCTGGCGCCGATGATATCGTCAAAACAATACTGTGCCCGGGCTCCGGAGCGGACTACCGGGCGATGGAGCCGATCCATAATTTGAAAAAATATTATTCCGCTGTCAATAGCTCCATTTTCGGCTCGGTTTATATAGCCTGAAACCAGACAGGGAATTTTCTGGGCGATCCCATTTAAAAAAACCTCCACATTATTGAATGAGTCCTTATAAAAAGACTTTCCGATTAAAGGGTTATGGCCGACAAAAAGATCAAACAACGGGGTTCCTACTATATCCTTTGGCTGTTTACCAAGGATTTGTCCCATAGCAAAGTTAGCAAGCTCAATTTTACCATTACCTGAAAAAAGAATAATACCGGCAGGCATATGGTTAATGATCTTGGCTAAGCAATGGTCAAATCTTTCAGCCACAGCAACATCCAGACAGGCATTTCCGAGTGTTCCAGCATCAACAAAGTTATTCCGTAAAAAGCTTAGTTCGTTACGGTTTAAGTCTGGTCTACCCATCCTATCCACCCCTGTTAAATTTTAATAAAGGCCCATCCAATACACGTGCTTATGCATCAACTCCCTTCTCAAAATATACGGGGGAAAATATAATTATCCGTTAGGGAACTATTCTAATTATATACTATTTCCATATTTTTTGCGCAGGGAAAAATGCCTAATATCACTATATATCGGCCTTCACCATGAATTTACCCAAAAAAAACATAGCATGCAAAGGGTTTTAACAATATGCTGCCATAATAGAGCTAAGCCCTTTTTAAATCCTGCCGGAAATACTAATGGACGGCCGCCTTTATTATTTCCCCTGGGTCTGGAGCGTTCCGGTTTTTGCTGATTGCTGTGGTATAATAACATAGAAATGCTAAATCCAGGAGGACAGGAAAATGGCGGAAAATACAGATATCGAAATAATGAGGCAGTGCATTGCCAGGAAGAAAGAAAAAAGCGCTTCTCAGGGCAGCATCAAGCGAGGCCCGCAGGATCGCTATGGAACTACCAAGGCGCATAAAAACAAAAATAAAAAAGGTGCGCAACCGGGGGATGAAGCATGAAATCCCTGGTATTAGCGGAAAAACCCAGTGTAGGCCGGGAAATCGCCCGGGTTCTGGATTGCCGGCAGAAGGGCAAAGGATATCTGGAAGGGACCAATTACGTGGTCACCTGGGCCTTGGGGCATCTGGTCACCCTGGCCGAACCGGAAGATTATGATAAAAACCTTAAACAGTGGCGCCTGGAGGACTTGCCCATGCTGCCGCCGAAAATGAAATTAAAACTGATCAAGCAAACCTCGCACCAGTATCAGGTGGTTAAGGGACTGATGCAGCGCAAGGATGTCACGGAGCTTATTATTGCTACTGATGCCGGGAGGGAAGGGGAACTGGTAGCCCGCTGGATTATGGATATGGTCCACTGGAAAAAACCGTTTAAGCGCCTGTGGATATCTTCTCAGACCGATAATGCAATTAAGGATGGGTTTGCCCGTCTTAAACCGGGAAGAGCCTATGACAATCTCTATGCAGCAGCGGTCTGCCGGGCGGAAGCTGACTGGCTGATTGGGCTTAATGTCACCCGAACTTTGACCTGTAAATTCAATGCCCAGCTTAATGCCGGGAGGGTGCAGACTCCTACCCTGGCCATGATGGTAAACCGGGAACGGGAGATTAAAAATTTCCGCCCGGTGGACTACTGGACGGTGAGAAGCGATTTCGGTAACTTCTTTGGCGATTGGCGCGGCCCTGATGGCGGGCGTTTGTACCAGCCGGCTCAGGTAGAGGAACTGCTGGCTAAAATTAAGGGGCAGGAGGGTACCATTGCCGAGGTAAAAACCGAAGCCAAAAAAGAACCCCCGCCGCTGGCTTATGATTTAACTGAGCTCCAGCGGGACGGTAACCGGCGCTATGGCTGGCCGGCCCAGAAAACCCTGGCGGTTTTGCAGGATCTCTATGAACGGCATAAGCTGGTGACTTATCCCCGTACCGATTCCCGTTATATAACTGCCGATATTGTCCCTACCCTGCCGGTCAGACTGAAAGCTATGGCGGCGGGACCCTACCAGGCCTTGGCCCAGTCTTTGCTGGCCAAGCCGATTAATCCCGGCAAGCGTTTGGTCAACGACAGTAAAGTAACGGATCACCACGCTATCATTCCTACTGAACAACCGCTTAAGCCGGCTGCTTTGGATGAGGATGAGAAGCGGCTTTATGATCTGATCGCGAGACGTTTCCTGGCAGTTCTGTTTCCCCCTTTCGCCTATGATCAAACGACCGTCATCACGGTGGTCAAGGGCGAGCGCTTTTATGCCCGGGGGAAGACGGTTACCGATCAGGGCTGGCGTGCGGTACAGGCAATTCCTGCCGATAAGGAAGAAAGCGCTGAGGAGAAGGTGCCCGAGCAAACTCTGGGAAGACATCAAAAAGGCGAAAAAGTTCAGGTCAGAAACTGTAAAAGCATTAAGCAAAAAACCAAACCCCCGGCCCGTTATACCGAGGCTACTCTGCTTAGTGCGATGGAGAATTGCGGCCAACTGGTAGAGAATGAGGAACTGCGTGAATCTATTAAGGGAAGCGGTCTGGGGACTCCCGCCACCCGGGCGGAAATTATAGAAAAACTTATTCATACCAGCTATATTGAACGTCATGGGAAGGAACTGATTCCGACTTCCAAAGGTATGCAGCTGCTGGGGCTGGTACCTGAAGCCTTGCGTTCACCGGAGTTGACTGCCCAGTGGGAACAGAGGCTGGCTGATATAGCCCAGGGGAAGGCTGACCAAGCCGATTTCAGGAGCGACATGCGCCAAGATGCTTCCCGCCTGGTTCAAAGTATCCGGGCCGACAGCGCCGTGTACCGGCCGGACAATGTATCCAAAAGCAAGTGCCCTCAATGTGGCCGCTATATGCTGATAGTAAACGGGAAAAGAGGCAAAATGCTGGTTTGCCCGGAGCATTCCTGCGGTTACCGCCAGCCTGAAAAAGGTGATGATTATGGCAGGATGGGAAGCCGGGCCGCCCAAAAACTGATCGCCCGCTACAGCGATAAAGAAGAACTGGGCACCAATCTGGGG
>DHCD01000035.1:0-10416 GCA_002398105.1 Syntrophomonas sp. UBA4911 | reverse complement strand
ACTGAGAAATATCGGGATCATTGCTCATATTGATGCCGGTAAAACCACTACAACTGAGAGAATTTTATATTATACCGGACTGACCCATAAAATGGGAGAAACCCACGACGGGGAAAGCGTTATGGACTACCTGCCCTACGAAAAGGAACGGGGCATCACGGTTACTTCGGCTGCTACCCGTTGTCTGTGGAAAGGGTGTCATATCAATATTATCGACACTCCCGGCCACGTCGACTTTACGGCTGAGGTGGAGAGAAGCCTTCGCATCCTGGACGGAGCCGTGGTTATATTCTGCGCCAAGGGCGGGGTTGAACCCCAGTCCGAGACGGTATGGAGACAGGCGGATAAATATCAGGTCCCGCGTATTGCCTATATCAACAAAATGGATGCGGTAGGAGCGAACTTTTTCCAGGTGGTGGAGCAGATAAAAAGCCGTTTGGGAGCTCATCCGCTGGTAATAGACCTACCGGTATTCGCCGGTGAAAACTTTTATGGCTTGGTCGATTTAATCCGCTTCAAGTTTTACACTTTTTCCGACCAGGCCGGAAACGATATCATGGAAAGTGATATTCCTCAGCAGCATCTGGAGGAAGCCCGGCGGCAGCGTATCGCTATGCTTGAAGACCTGGCCGAAACTGATGAGGAATTGCTGGAACTCTATTTCAATAATGAAGCTATATCGGAAGACCTGCTCAGGCAGGTTATCAGGAAGAACACCATTGCCGGAAGCATGGTACCGGTCATATGCGGGAGCTCTTATCGCAATATCGGGGTACAGCCTCTGCTGGATGCGGTGGTTGATTATCTGCCCTCGCCGCTTGACGTACAGGCGGCCCGGGCTCTTTGCCGGGACAGCGGTGAGGAGATGGAGGTAGTTCCTGATGACAAAGGCGATTTTGCAGCTCTGGTATTTAAGATTATCAGTGACCGTCATGTTGGTAAACTGGCATTTGCCCGGGTTTATTCCGGCCAGGTAAAAGCAGGCAGCTACATCTATAACAGCAGCAAGCGTAAAAAGGAACGGGTGGGCCGGCTGGTAAGGATGCATGCCAATCACCGGGAAGAAATAGAAGAAGTTACGGCGGGGGATATTGTGGCCTTTATTGGCCTTAAGGATATCGGTACCGGCGATACTCTGTGCCTGGAAGGCAGAGATATACTGCTGGAATCTATTGATTTTCCGGAACCGGTTATTCAGATTGCGATTGAACCTAAGACCCAGTCCGATCAGGATAAAATATCGGAGGCGCTGGCGCGCATAGCGGCAGAAGACCCGACTTTCAGGCTCTCATATAATGAAGAGACCGGGCAAACCCTGATAGCGGGTATGGGTGAACTGCATCTGGAAATCGTGGCGGAACGATTGGCTACCGAGTTCAAGGTTGATTTTAATACCGGGCAGCCTCAGGTGGCTTATAAAGAAACTATCACCAAATCAGCTGAACAGGTCACCCGCTATGTTAAACAGACCGGAGGCAGAGGGCAGTTTGCCCATGTCGTTCTCCGACTGGAACCTGGTGAAGGGTTTGAATTTGTAAATAAAATAACCGGCGGGGCTATTCCCCGGGAATATATACCGGCGGTGGAAGCCGGTATAAAACAGGCCCTGGAAGAAGGGGTGCTTAAAGGCTATCCGGTGGTCAATGTTAAAGCTACTCTGTTGGATGGTTCTTTCCATGAGGTGGACTCTTCCGAGCTGGCATTTAAAACCGCGGCCATGCTTGCCACCCGGGAGTGTCTGAAAAAAGCGGGGCCCCAGTTGCTGGAGCCGGTTATGCGCCTGGAAATAACTTCTCCCGAGGAATTCACCGGCAGTATAATCAGCAATATCAGTAACCGCCGTGGTCGCCTGCAATCCATGGAAATGGTCAATAATACCCAGGTTATAAAGGGTTGTGTACCGCTGGCGGAGATGTTTGGCTACTCTACCGTGTTAAGATCGCTTACCCAGGGAAGGGCAGCCTTTTCCATGGAGTTTTCCCATTATGAAGACCATAATGTCGCTTCTTAGCTATAAAATGAGCGTACACCTGCAAGGACTCTTGACCAGAGTCCTTCTTTTATTTACCCGGCAAAAGTTCCCTGCCATTTAAAAATTTCTACTGACAGGCAGCTGCGGGACAGATTATAATTATAAGTTGTCCGGTAAAAATTAAAGACAGTACAATTATTTAACCAATCTGTTAAAGGGAAGGAACGACCACTTATATGAAACAAGAATTGATCAGAAATCTGGCTATTATTGCCCACGTCGACCATGGTAAGACCACATTGGTGGATGGGCTTCTGCGGCAAAGCGGGGTCTTTCATGAGCGCCAGCAGATACAGGAGCGGGTTATGGACCGCAACGACCTGGAACGGGAGCGGGGAATTACTATAATGGCTAAAAATACCGCTATTCTGTATAACGGCTATCGTCTGAATATTGTTGATACGCCCGGCCATTCCGATTTTGGCGGAGAGGTGGAACGTATCGTACAAATGGTGGATGGGGTGCTGTTGCTGGTGGATGCCCTGGAAGGCCCCATGCCCCAGACTCGTTTTGTGCTTAAAAAAGCCTTGGCGGCAGGACTCTTCCCTATTGTGGTGATAAATAAAATGGACCGTCCCCAGGCTCGTCCCGGGGAGGTTCTGGATGAGGTACTGGATCTTTTTATTGAGCTTAATGCCAGTGAAGAACAGCTTGATTTCCCCGTAATCTATGCCAATGCCCGGGCCGGCAAAGCATCACTGGACCCGGCCGATCCTGGTTCAGATTTAAAACCGCTGTTCGATATAATTATTGACAAAATACCTGCTCCCGGCGGAGATAATGAAGAGCCTCTGCAATTGGGGATAAGCATGATTGATTATGACACTTATGTGGGACGCCAGGCGGTAGGACGGATACACAACGGCAGCCTCAATCTGCGCCAGGAAGTTGTGGTGGCGTCCCATGGCGCCGTGGGAAACCGGCAGCGGATAAGCGGGCTGTATATTTATGACGGATTGAAAAAGGTGGCGGTAGAAGAGGCGCGGACCGGAGAAATTGTAGTGATTGCAGGACTGATGAATTTTAATGTGGGAGATACCGTCTGTGATCCTGAGCAGGTGCTCCCCCTGGAATTCATAGCTATTGATGAGCCTACTGTAGCAGTTGCCATTCAGGTAAACAAGAGCCCTTTTTCCGGGCGAGAAGGTGCTTATGTCACCTCCCGCAAACTGGGGGAAAGATTAATGCGGGAGCTGGAAGCCGATGTCAGTTTAAGGGTTGTCCCCACTGATTCCCCGGATACCTTTATGGTCTCCGGCCGGGGAGAACTGCATCTTTCGGTTTTGATCGAGACTATGCGGCGGGAAGGCTACGAATTTGAGGTTTCCCGTCCCCGGGTAATTGAAAAAATCATTGACGGTCAGCGTTGTGAACCTATTGAAGAACTGGTAGTAGAAGTGCCGGAAGAATATGTGGGGATTGTTATGGAGCGTTTGGGCTCAAGAAAAAGTCAACTGGTAAATATGACCCAGAGAGGCGACGGCATGATGTATATGGAGTTCCTGGTCCCTACCCGGGGATTGTTCGGATTTCGCTCCGAGTTTTTAACTGATACCCGGGGAATGGGGACCATGTATCACCGTTTCCACTCTTATGCTTCCTACAAAGGAGAGATTGTCACTCGTCAGCGGGGATCAATGGTAGCTCATGAACCAGGTGACACCACCGGTTATGGCCTGGAGAATGCCCAGGAGCGGGGTGAACTTTTTGTCGAACCGGGAGTGGCAGTATACCGGGGCATGATCGTAGGGGAAAACTCACGCCCCAATGATCTGGTCGTCAATGTCTGTAAAAAGAAGCACCTGACTAATATTCGCAGTTCGACCTCGGATATTGCCGTGAAGCTGAATCCCCCCCGCAGCATGAATCTGGAGCAGTGTCTGGAGTTTATAACCGACGATGAACTGGTGGAGATTACCCCGATATCCATTCGCATGCGCAAAAAGAACCTCGCCGGTTAAGGCCTAGCGAGGATCCGGCAATGGTTTGGCGGCAGCCTGGGCCGGGGCTGGGTTTACGGCCCGGAAATTTTTCCCGGCGCTTACCAACTGGTCTTTGATTTTGAGGGTTGATGATTTGGCCCGGGCGGTAAAAAAACTGCCCACCAGCGGAAGCATGGCCAGACGGGAAAGCGGGTAGAGTGACTCGTTGCCCGGCACGCTTACCGGAATCACTTTTAGGGAGGGACTGTCAGTCTGTCCCAGCAAAGTGTTGATTTCCTCATTGATTCTGACTACGATATCCAGATGTTTGTTGCCCACGCAATAGATGTCGTCATCCCCGCTTTTTCCCAGGTAAATGAGCTCGCCGGCTTTCTCGGTTTCCATATTGCCGAAGACGGAAGAGGTTTCAAGCTGATCTTCCTGATTGAGGTAGCCCAATCCAAGCGTTAAGGCTTCAAATACTCCGGTTCGGGCGGCAAATAACAGATTCATTCGAGCACCTCCATCAACCCGGTTTTCCCTGTTTCCCGCACCAGGTTTTTCAGCCCGGGATAGGCTGCCTTAATACCGGTTCTGATCAACGGCCTTCCCAGCAAAGGGAGAGAGAGACTGCGGGATAGCCAGCCTCCAATCCGCAGCCACATATTTACATAAGGCATGGTGTCCACAAAACGAAATTCCTGGGTTGCATCCTGAGCTTCGGCCAGACTGGTCAGGAGGCCTCCGGAGTCGCTGTTTTTTGTACCCAGCACATAGATAGCGTTGCCGTCAGCGTCGGTTCCAGCCGGCCTTATTTTACCGAAGTCATCTTTTTGAGTCTTGTCAAAATAGGGCAGATTAATGATCTCCTTTATAGGAGGAGTCTGCGGGGAATCCAGTTTGCCTGCATGGATATGGGCGGCCACCACCGAGGAATGGCTTCCGCCGTAATCAAAATATACGATCTTGATAAGGTTCACCTGCTTTTAATTAATATAAGTTTAGAAAACTGGGAAAAAGTTTAACCCTTCTGAATATAGTTTAACCGGTAAAAAAGAGTATAATGTATATTAGTTTATACATCAGGATTTTATTGACCTTAAAATGCCGGTAAGGTTTTTTACGGAAAAAGCATTTTGTACCATTATATGTATTAATAACTTTTACCAACATTAGTGACAGTTTTTGGTTGTTGGGGCGTAGTTAATTTTGATGTATCATTTTAAAAGGACTTATTGAAGGAGGTAGTATTGTTGCGAAAAGGACTGATTGTTTTATCGGCTTTCTGTTTGCTGTTTTTAATGGCGACCCCTGCTCTGGCGGATGTTAATTTAAATATCAACGGCAATTCTTATCAGCCGCGCATCCAGCCCCGGGTGGAAGAAGGCACCACCATGGTACCGGTTTATGTGGTAGGTCGGATACTGGGAGTGGAAATACCTGCTGACGGGCAGGAACTGATTATTGAAAAGAATGGTCAGAAACTTACCCTTACTCTGGATAACAAAGAGGCCGGCCTCAATGGCAAAACGATTGCCCTACCCGTAGCTCCCAGCCGGGAAAACGGCGAGGTAATGGTACCGTTGCGGGCAGTTCTGGATGTATTCGGAGCTAAAATCGACTGGCAGGAACAGTCTTCCACGGTACTGGTGGATTACCAGGAACAGCGCCAGGGAATGAGCGTAGAGGAAATGATGGCTAAGTCCAGTGAAGCTCTGGCGGACTACAATACTTACAAGACCAAGGCTGATATGACCCAGCAGATGGAGGTAACCAATCCGGAAGAAGCCAATAAAACTGAAAAAGTGGACATGAAGATGAATCTGGACATGGCGGTTCAAAATGACCCGGTGCTGGTTTACGGGAAGACCACGGTGAATATGGCAGTTTACGGAGAGGACGGCAATAGCCTGGAGCCCGTGAATACCGAAATTTTGCTTAACGAGGAAGGAATGTACGTTACCATGCCCGAGCAGGGTTGGGTGAAAATGACGATTCCCGGCATGGATATAAAAGCCCTGATGGAACAAGCCGGCGGCCAGGATCCCATGGCTTCTCTTAAGATGCTGCAAGATGCCGGAGCCTTAATGAGTTTTGGCAATGATCAGCAGAAAAACGGAGAGTCTTATTGGATAATCAATGTAACTATGGGACCTGACAGCGTAAGCCGTCTTATCCAGGATGTGCTTAAAAAAGTTCCTCTGCCCCAGACTGAAGTCCCGGAATTGGACCAGGTTATAGCACAGGTATTTAAAAACATGAATGCCGATATGGTATACAGTGTGTGGATAAACCAGAAAAACTTCCTGACCGATTATATGCAGATGGACAGCGATATCAGCTTAAATATGCAGGTGCCTGCCGATCCTGAGCAGCCGGACAATTTATTGAACATGGATATGAAGATGAAGCAAAGCGCATTTTATGAAATCTATGATTTGGGAGTACCTTTTACCGTTCCGGATGTAAGCCAGGCCGTTGATATGAATGAAGTCCTAGAAAAGCAAGAATAACCGGGAGGGAGTCCTATGGCCAATTTCTTCACCGACCTTATAAGCCGGATCAGCCTGGTGGAACTATGGGAGGCTTTAGCATCCGTTTCCAGGCGGCAAAATGTGCGGGTTAACCCTGGAACAGGTGATAAATCAATATTTGGTGCCGGAGATAAAAAAACGTTTAGCGAGATAATTCGTCAGGCCAGTGAAAAATATGGTATTGACGAGAGCGTTATCGCGGCGGTTATCAAACAGGAGTCGTCATTTAACCCGGCGGCTGTTTCCAGGTGCGGGGCGCGGGGATTGATGCAGTTGATGCCTGCAACGGCACGCAGTCTGGGGGTTAATGATGCCTTTAATCCGGAAGAGAATATTATGGCCGGAACCCGTTATTTGAAACAGAAGCTGGATGAGTTCGATGGCAATCTGTCTCTGGCCCTGGCAGCTTATAATGCCGGCAGCGGCACGGTCAAGAAGTATGGCGGCATACCGCCGTACCAGGAAACCCGGGCCTATATCGACAAGGTCATGAAATCAATTGACTATAGGGCTTGAAATTTATTTTCCCGTGGAAAAGCAGCCCCGTCTCAAAGGTCGGGGGACATAAGAAAGTAATATCAACTTTTGCAGGAACGGCATGGCTTTGGTTATGTCGTTTCCTGTTTCATCAGTAAGGTCATAGCAGATACGGATGCCCTGCCGCCGTTTGTCGCTGCTCTTGTCCGGGGCTTCAATGTAGATTGCCTTGACGAGTTCCCGCAGAGCGTAGGGGGTTAGCTCCTGCAAATCCTCATACCTGTGTATCCGCTGGAAATTGCTCCAAGTTATCAATCTGTCGTTCCTGTACTTTAATTTCTTGCCGCAAGCCCTGCGCTTCCATTTAAGCTACGTTTGCTCGTCCTCATAGCTATGGCTCATCATGGCAAATCGTTCTTCCGTGAAGCGCTGTGCTACATTGTCCTGATAGAGCCGGATGAAAAGACGGTCACAGTGTCAATTTCGCTCGTTCTGGCTATACCGCCTGCCTTGATCGCCAGCGTCACATGGCAGGCGAAGTCGCCGTTCAGATATTTTCCCAGTCCTCCAGTATGGCGGCTGAAACGGCGGCGTCAAGCGGGTCAGGGGGCTGCCGCGGTCTGCGCATGACCGCCGATGTCAATTACGATGACATCCTCGCTGTTGTTCCATATTGTCACGATAAGCCCAGCTTCGTCATCAGAAAACGCAAGCTCCTTTATATACGAGCTTTCATCCGGCAAATCCACGGACGCAAGACACTTGCCCTCGTAATCGTAGATTTCCGACCAGAACGAGTAGACTGCTGTTGTGATATCATCGTTGCGCCAGATGAGATTTGTGCCGGTAATATCTTTTACAAACTGCTCCGATTCGATGTCAAACACAGAATAGACACAGTTTTTCGGCCCTGCGTGACCCTTAACTATGATATATTTTCCCACCGGGTAGTGGCCTGCCAGTGCGTTGATCGCCTGATTGCGCTCCTTCATATCATAGTCAATGCCGTTATAGTTAAAGATCGTCGCTCCATCCGTACCGCCAACGGGCAAAACGGAAGCATCGTCTTCCGGTACCAGGGTATAGATGCTCCATATGAATTGCCCCATATTGCTGTTTTCATGGGTCTTCACCAGCCAGAGCTGGCCATCCACGTTCAGCAGGTAACATCCGTCATTCAACGGCTGATATTGGATATCGTTATATACTTCGCTGACATTCGGTATGCTGCCGACAGTAAACTGCGAGCCCCATTCCTCGTCTGTCCAAGGGAAAGGCTGCCAGCTCCACGAGACTGGAGAAATGACCTGAGTAGCGCCGGTACTGCGGTTTTCAATGGTGAAGCCGTCCTCTCCAATCAGATACCGGCTGCCGGAGTCACCATTCACGGCGGCATAGGAGCTAAGCGGGTTCATATACAAACAGCCGGAGGAGACGTAGGTTTCTCCGATGACAGGTTCGTATACACCTGAAACGCTGAGCAGCGCCACCGCATTATTGTAATCGTCTTCGCCGATACTATAATAGCGCGACTCGCCGTCGTAGTGAATGCATGCAATGCTGCGTGGCGATTGCTCTATGGTTATCATATAGTTATCCTCCAGAACGAAGCTTATGCTCCCGTGAACATTTGCTCCCACCGGCGGAATAAGTCTTTGTTTCCAGTCGGCGTTATCAAGCAGCCGCGCCAGCGCTTCGCCGGACACCTGGGTAAAATTTGCGTCGCCGTCGCCATACCTGTCCTTCTCCGGCACATATATGACCTCAATCTCATCCAACTGCACACAGGCACGTGCTACGTTTTTATAGTCCAGTGACGGAATGGCTTCATTTTTCGGGTTTGTCAAAAAACACACCGCCACCACAATACAAGCAATGACTGCCACGGCGATGATCCAAAACGTGGTTTTTTTGTAGTTCAGCACGGTCTTTCTCCTTTCTTTTACGCCCACCTCACCGAATGCCAGCGGACACGCCATGACTATTCTGAGAGGAACGCTGCACGAGAGAAGCGCCTCGGAATAGTCATGGCGTCTTTTTCCATTGTCCGGATGACCTTTTCATCACAGGCAAGCTCAATGTCCCGGCAGAGCAGGATGTACGCCAGCCAGCAAAGTGGATCGAACCAGTAGATCGCAAGGAGCAGGAAAACCAGCGGCTTCCACCAATGGTCACGTCGTTTCAGATGTGCGGTCTCGTGGGCAACGACATGGGATTCTTGCAATTCATTCATGCTGGACGGAAGGTAAATGCGGGGCTTTACCTTCCGTCCAGCATGAACGGCATTTTGATGTCATCACAGATCCAGATATTGTCCTGAACATTAAGCGATGCCTTTACCCTCCTGTGCAGTCTCAGATAGCTGATAACAGCGTACAGGAGCATGACAGCCATGCCGGTAATCCAAACCACGCGAGGATCTCCATAATTCTGCTACCGGTATCGGAGGGAACTGTAACGCCTTCATAATAATTATCTCCGAGATATTCATTGACAGGTATATCTATTGCATTTACGCTCGTGCTGATGTCAAATGAATTGCCTGTAATAACTGTGTGTGGAACAGTCTCCGCACTTGGAATCAGACTGAACACACTCTCAAACGAGAAAGGGCACACCAGCCGGATGGCAACCACGGCCCATAGAACGCAGGGCAGCCACTTTGGCGCTTTCTTTAACAAAAAACGTAGCACGACCACGGCCAGAATAAGCCAGCCTGCCGCGATGCTCATATTCAGTATCTTGAGAAATACAGCGTCCATGGCTTACTCCTTTCTCGCGGCAGCGTCGATCATGCGCCGAATTTCTGCGGGCTCCTCCGCTGATAGGTCTAAATGCAGCGATGAACGCCGGGAGAGAAGCATCAAAGGTATTATCAACAAATTGCTCGCTCTGCACTGTGTAAAACTCCTGCCGGGATAGAACGGATGAGACCGTGCCGCCCTCGTTTTTAAAAATACCACGATCACAGAGCTTACGAAGCACCGTATAGGTGGTGGAGCGGTTCCAGCTCAACTCCTGCTCGCACAGCTTCACCAGCTCGTGGGAGTGCAGCGGCTCATCGCTCCAGATAATATCCGCAAAACGGGATTCTATGACCCCGAGCTTGATTTCAGGCATAAGGCATACCTCCAAATCAGTCTATTCTTAATAAACTAATTGCAGTTTACTCGAAATAAACTACGTTGCCAATAGAGTGCATAAAATATTTACAGCGCGCCTGAGAACCGAATTGCTTTTTGCTGACTTGCTTTCCGCCATCCGTTGCACGGGAAGGGAAAGAAAAAGCGCAATAGCGAACAAGTTGAAAAGGCAAAAAAATACGCTGTACCCCTTTTCCGTACCGAGTACAGCGTATTTCGTTTGTTGCCCAATCCCGCCTGACAGATGCCGTAAGTCATTTTTTTGGATTACTGTCTTATGGACACCCGTCTCAAGCAGACGGGGCTTT
>DHCD01000026.1 GCA_002398105.1 Syntrophomonas sp. UBA4911 | reverse complement strand
TGATAACAGCTGCGGTCTGGCCCCAGAACTGGAAGCCAAGCTGGGCAGAAACGGAATGCTGAACCGCCTCTATAACCTGGCTCCGATAATGGAAACTTGCATGCTGGCAGAAGCAGGATTTTTGTCGTTTGATGGAGAAAAGATAGGGACAAACGGAGCAAATCCGGATGAGGGACGGAAATTTATGGGGCTGCAACAGGTCGGAGCCGAACTGGGCTTATGGGACCTATTTCTTGACAAGGGCATATGAGCTCCTTATAATACCATAAAGATAGCTGCCGAGGTCAGCCTTTTTTATTATAGGGAGTTTCAGGCCGGAGCCCGGAATAAGGAAACTTAATTTTTAAGTTAGGGAGCGATGAGATGTCAGAAGAAAAAGAAATTATTCTAACCAAGGAAGGCCTGCAAAAGCTCGAGACTGAGCTGGAGTATCTGAAATCGGTGCGGCGGGAGGAAGTAGCCGAACGAATCAAACAGGCGATAGCTTTTGGCGATATATCCGAAAATTCGGAGTATGAAGACGCCAAGAACGAACAGGCTTTTATTGAAGGCAGAATTATGACCTTGGAAAAGACACTTAAAAATTCCCGCCTGATGGAAGAAACTGATATCCGTACCGATGTGGTTTCATTGGGTTCCAAGGTGACCTTAAAAGAAGTCAAGTCCGGCCGGGAGGTTAACCTTTTGCTGGTTTCTTCGGTGGAGTCCAAACTAAAGGATGGTAAAATTTCTGATGAATCACCGGTAGGCCGCGCTATTTTGGGCAAAAAGGTCAAATCCACCGTGGAAGTAGAAGCCCCGGCAGGAATTATCAAATACAAAATCATGCGGGTAGAAAAATAGTACTCCAAGGATTTAAGGAAGTGGACATGTGTCGGAACAGGAACAAAACATTAACGAACTGATAAAAATACGCCGGGAAAAGCTGGAAGAATTGCGGACCGCAGGTATTGATCCCTTTGGGCAGCGTTTTGACCGGGATACCACCGCCCAGGCGATTCAAGATAACTTTAACGGTCTGGAAGGTCATACGGTAAAAATTGCCGGACGCATCATGGCCAAACGCCGCCATGGCAAGGCTGGTTTTGCTAATCTGCAGGATCTTTCCGGAAATATTCAGCTCTATTTTCGTCAGGATGACCTGGGCGAGCAGAAATATGATCTATTCAGGAAACTGGATATAGGGGATATACTGGGAATTACCGGCGAGGTCTTTCGTACCCAGAAAGGTGAAATCAGCATCCATGTCCGGGATCTGGTCTACCTGTCAAAATCCCTGCATCCCCTGCCGGAAAAATGGCACGGGCTCAAGGATGTGGAGCTGCGCTACCGCCAGCGCTATGTTGACCTCATCGTTAACCCTGAGGTTAAGGAAGTATTCATCAAGCGCAGCCGGGTTATCAAGGAAATGCGAAATTACCTGGACGAAAGGGGCTTTTTGGAGGTGGAAACCCCGATGATGCAGCCCATAGCCGGCGGTGCTGTGGCCCGGCCCTTCATCACCCACCATAATGCGCTGGACATGGACCTGTATCTGCGCATTGCACCCGAGCTTTACTTGAAGCGCCTGATTGTGGGCGGACTGGAAAAAGTCTATGAAGTAAACCGCAGCTTCCGCAACGAGGGGATTTCCACCCGGCATAATCCTGAATTTACCATGATGGAAGTATACCAGGCCTATGCCGATTATGAAGTTATGATGGAACTGACCGAGAACATGATTGCCACGGTGGTCGAGCGGGTGAACGGCAGCATGGTAGTGGAAATAGAGGGACAGAGCATTGATTTCACCCCGCCCTGGCAGCGGATATCCATGCTGGAGGCGATAGAAAAATACGCCGGGGTCAATTTTGCCGCCCTGAAAACGGATGAAGAAGCCCGGGCGGCAGCCTGCCGTCTTAATATGGAAGTAGACGACGGCGCTACCCGTGGCAATTTGATCAACGAGGTCTTTGAAGAATTTGTGGAGCAAAAACTTATTCAGCCTACTTTTGTCTACGGGCACCCGGTGGAGATATCCCCGCTGGCCAAAAGGAACACGGCCAATCCTCAGTTTACCGATCGTTTTGAGGTGTTCATCATGCAGCGGGAATTAGCCAATGCCTTCTCGGAACTCAATGACCCCATTGACCAGAAAGAGCGTTTTCAGAAGCAGGTGGAAAAAAGAGCCCAGGGGGATGGAGAGGCGCATATGATGGACGAGGATTACATAAATGCCCTGGAATACGGCATGCCTCCGGCAGGCGGCCTGGGTATCGGTATCGACCGTTTAGTCATGCTGATTACCACTTCCCCCTCAATACGTGACGTGATCCTTTTCCCCACCCTGCGGATAAAAGAATAACGGTAAGGACAATAAAATGAGCCGGCAAAGGGACGTTCTTGGAACAGGCGGAAAGAACGTCCCTTTGTTGGCTTGCTAGTCGGGCGGATTTGCTATATGATACTAGAGAATATAGCGGCAGACAAGAGGAGGAATAGACATGCTGGATGAGAAGGGAAGGCTGTTTGGCTTTATCAACATCATAGACCTTCTGGTTCTTATATTAATCCTGGTGGTAGCGGCTGGTTTTTTCTACAAGCATAAAAACGCAGCGGCCCCGGTTGAGACTCATACGGCCAAAGTCAAGGTCATCTGCCCTTACCTGCGTCCCGAGGTGGCTGAACAGATACATGACGGTGACAAACTTCTCGCCCGGGGACAACTGCAGCCGGTGTATATCAGGGACGTTGAGATTGTGACCGCACGTGATTCCGGTACCCGGGATGACGGCACCCTGGCCCTGCAGCAGCATCCTTTCCGCAAGGATGTTTACCTTACCCTGGAGGGACCGATTTCCTACACCGGAGCTGAAATCTACATGGCCGGACAGGGTATCCGGGCAGGTCTGGACAAATATATTTTAAAGACCCAGATAGTAGAGGTGACAGGTGAGATCCTGGAGGTAGAAGTAAATAAGCAGCGGTAATAAAGTGGTGGTTTAAATGAACTATTGGGAAAACAGCATTATTTATAGAGCAATATCCGGGAGCTGGTTCCTGGGCTGGCTGGTATCCATCCCTGAGGAGCGCTCTGATTACTATACCTATTCCTATGTTTACCGGCTGAGCAACCGCTGGCTGAGTTCTTTAACCCGGTATATGCAGGGCGGAGGGCGTTTCTTGACCACCCAGGGCAAAACCAGTATGGTTATCAGCAACCCCCTTGGATTTATAGGCTTGCTGATGTTTTTCTACTTCGGCTTTGACTTGAGCCTAAATGATTATGACTTAAAACGAACCCTAATAGAGATCCTTCTGATGATAACCGGTCTGCTTCTGCCGCTACTGAAATCCTGTCCCGGCATTTATCGGGGCAGTATCATCTACCGCTTTTGCAGCTGGTGGACCAGGACCGATTGAAATAAGAAAAGCACAGATTTCTTAAGGTTCTAACTGTGCCCTGAACCTTGATGAACTGTTTTTAATCTTTAAAAAATGCTCTGTGGAAATCTGGAGCCTAATTTCGTATATAAGGAGCAGCAAATGGAACGATTCAGTCAGGCACTAAGCCGTTATCTCCTGTATATCGTGCCTGCCTATGTGCTGGTAGACTACTTCCTGCGCCTGAGCGGGAGCTCCCTGCTGGTCAGCCTGTGGGATGAGATCCTGTTCATCCTCATCGCCGGCAGCTGGGTGCTGCACATCGCGGTTAAAGGAGTAAAACCGTCCAGTGGCGGCCTTCTTATCCCCCTTCTACTATTTTACAGCGTGGTTTTTTTTAATTACCTGGCCGTAAGCGGGGAACCGGCGGTAGCCATGATGGAACTGCGGGCGGTGATTCAATACAGCTTCTGGTTTTTCCTGGCCCTGAACCTGGTGAGCAGTAAGCAGCAGGTCAAAAATATCTGCGACCTTTTTCTGCTGGTGGGCCTGGTAGTGGCCTTATACGGAATCTATCAATATATTGCCGGGGTGGAAATGCCCGCGGCCTGGGTGGATAAGGCCGAGGTGGGCATCCGCACCCGGGCTTTCTCCTTTATCGGCAGTCCCAATGTGCTGGGCAGCTTCACCATACTCAACATAAGCATTGCCTTTGCTTCATTTATGGCCAGCTCCAACTGGATCAAAAAGCGTCTTTATCTGGGAACTGCCGCTATATCAGCCTTATGCCTGGTATTCACCCTGTCCCGGGGCGCCTGGCTGGTATTCTTTTTTGCCTTTATTCTGCTGGCCCTGTGGCTGGATAAGCGCATCATAATAGCTTTATTGCTGGTGGCTATTATTACTCCGGTAGCAGTACCTTCAGTCTATAATCGTATGGCTTATATGCTAAGTCCCCAGTATGTGGCCTCCAGTTCTGAAGGCGGCCGCATTGCGGGTTGGTCGCAAGCCGTGGAATACTGGCAGGGCGCGCCTGTTTCCGGTCTGGGATTAGGCCGATTCGGCGGCGGAGTAGCCATTGCCAATTTCCCCAAGAGTGCCTACAGTGTCGACAACTATTATCTTAAACTGGCTGTCGAGACCGGATTTATGGGAATAGCCGCCTTTCTCTATCTGCTGTTTTCCGTAGTGCGCAGGGGCAAAAGAGCGGTGGACAGAGCTTCCGACCCCTATCTCAAGGTGCTGGGAACCGGCATTCTGGTAGCACTGATCGCCATATTGGGACATAATATGGTGGAGAACCTGTTTGAATTTCCTCTGATATCCACTTATTTCTGGTTCTTCCTGGGCGTGCTGCTGGCGCTGCCTTTAATTTCCGACCCGAAAATGGGAGTTGAACAAGATGGCTAGGGTCAAAATCTTACATGTGATTGGCGGGGGAGAAATAGGAGGGGCCGAGGAACTGGTCCTGACCTTAATGAAACTGCTTGACCCGGAAAAATATCAGCCATTTCTGTTATGTCTGTGCGAGGGGCCGTTTGCCGATTTAGCAGCCCGGCAGGGATTCCCCGCCGGTGTCATTGCCATGAAACACCGGTTGGACCTTACTACGATTGACCCGCTCCGACGATACATCAAAGAGCAGCATATTGATCTGGTTCATACCCACGGAGTGCGGGCGAACCTGGTAGCCCGCCTGGCCGCGGCCCGGGAGGGGGTACCGGTAGTGACCACCGTGCACAGCGTACTGCGCTATGACTATGATTTACCCTTCAAATCTGTCCTGGCCCGCTTTTTAACCCGGTTTACCAATAAACACAGCGATAAATTCATTGCCATTTCCGGCGCCATTGCTGCCGAAATAAGGCAGATGGGGGTTCCCGACGATAAAATAGTAACTATTCACAATGGCCTGGATACCGGCAAATTTTTCCTTCCCCGGGAAGCCGGTGAGGTGAAGCGGGACTTGAACCTGGACCCGGAACGGCGGACGGTAACCATGATAGCCCGCCTGCATCCGGTCAAAGGGCATGAGTATTTTTTGCGGGCGGCCCGCCAGGTTATGGATACGGGCTTTAAAGCCCAGTTTTTGCTTATCGGTGAAGGGGTTGAGCGGCGTCGTCTGGAACAGCAGGTCAGGCAACTGGGACTCGCCGAAGTAGTGAAAATGCCCGGCTACTATAGTTCCATTGAGGACATCTACGGAGTCTCGGATATCATCTGCGTGCCCTCGGTTATGGAAGGCCTGGGACTGGTGGTTCTGGAGGCCATGTACTTTAAGGTGCCGGTAGTGGCCAGCAACACCGGAGGTATTCCGGAAATCATAAGCGACCGTATTGACGGTCTCCTGGTCGAACCCCGGGATAGCCGGGGCCTGGCCCAGGCTATCATGAACATCCTGGTAGACAGCGACCTGGCCGCCCGCCTGGTCGCCAAAGGAAGGGAAAAAGTAAACCAATTCACCCTGCCCGGCATGGCCCAGAAAGTGGAGCAGGTCTATGAAGAGGTGCTGAAATAACCGGCAAGGGGAACAATTTTATTGATATATACCCTTACTCATAATTACCTGCTGCGGGTTAATTCGTTTTCATCTCCACCCATTATTGTCAAGACGATCTTTAATGGATTTATGGGGATATTACGTAGTATAATTTTATTACAGGGATTTACTTGGAGGTATAATTTATGTTGCCAGTAAAAAAAAGGGTGGAACCGGATGGCCGGATTGCAATGGGAGAGGTATTGCCAATGGCTAAAATTCAACCGGGAGATTGGGTAACGATAACACCTGCTAAAGATAAAATAATCATTAAAATTACTAAACGGGCAAAATCTAAAGGAACTGTTAAGGCTGCTGCTGGAATCTTGAAAGATTACGATGAGTTGGTGGAGGAAATGTTGCGAGTCAGGGAGGGCGAAGATGATCGACCTGGAAGTAGTATTCAATAGATATGTAGTCGATACGAACATCATTATTTACACCCTTAAAGGACTCAGAAGTGCAATTGAAGTTTGGGTCACCCGGCCTGATTCTGCACCTGGTCCAAATGTTGGGCCATAAGGCGGCAGAGGATTTCGACCCGGTTTTCCCAGGAGTGTTGCCGGGCCAGATTGAGGCGGGCCTGGATTTTGGCGGGGCTGTCATCCAGGCCTCTTTCTATGGCGGCTATAAAACCGTCCCTTCCGGTTCCGATTTCCACTACGGCATCAAGCATTTCCATTTCCGGCATAGGGGTAGAAACTATAGGTTTGCCGGAAGCCAGGTATTCGTAAAACTTAAGCGGGTTTACCGCCTGGGAAAGCTGACCGGCTCTGAAAGGGTTCAGGCAGACATCGAATTTTTTCAGGTAACCCGGCAGTTCCTCTTTGCTGCGGCTGCCGGTAAAATAGACATTAGGCAACTCTTCCAAGGCGGTTATGTCGGCGTCTATCTCCACCGGACCCACCATAATGATCGACCACTGGGGCCGGGACAGCGCCACCTGGCGAATGAGCTCCAAATCAATCCATTCTTTAATACGGCCGATAAATCCAAGGACCGGCCCCGGGATATCCCTGACATCTTCCGGGATGGGCAGGTCTTGGTCCTGGGCCGTGCCAAAGTGGTCTACATCGGCAGCATTGCGCAGAATCCGTATTTCCCCTCGGGCATAGCGGCACTTATCATCATAGAGCGGCTGGGCGGTGACCAGAACCAGGTCGGAACGCCGGAGCAGCTCAATTTCCATGGCTTTTACCAATCGGGGGTTAAAACCCTGAAAGGCGGAGTGCTCGTCCACGCAATCATATACCAGCAGTTTCTCTCCCATCTGTCCCAGCATATCTGCCGTATTGGGCAAATAGGTGAGCAATATGGGGGCGTGAAAATTGATAGCGGCACAGGCCTTTTTGAGCGCCCGGGCCAGAAGACGCTGATTGAGGCGGTTGACCCAGCGCCAGCGATTGGCAAAGGGGAAAAGCAAGGGCGGCGAGTAAAGATAGAGATTATCCTTTATCTGTCGTAAGCCCTGCCGCCAGAGGGACCATTTATACCAGAGGGAACGGTCTTTAAAAGGGGAAAGGAAACTCAGGGGAGTTTCCACATAAATTATCCGGTTGGATGCGGGCATACGCCATACCAGCTGCTGGGTGCGCGCCCACAGCGGCTCAAAATCCACTCCGGCAATACATAATATATCCTGATTCTCAAGCTTCATAATGCTGCTCCCTTAATATATCTGTGGCTAATTGAGCTCGCGGCTACGGCACAGGGCCAGAGCCAGATGGGCGGTCTCTTCCGCCCGGGTGCGCAGCTCGCGGGCCTTGCGGCGGATCTTATCCTGCATGCCGGTATCGGCCAGCAGGGAACGCACCTGTGCGGCCATCTCGCCGGCATCACCGGTCAGCGGCTTCTCCCCGAACTGTCTTAAAAAAGAATCAATCTTGGGATCATAGGAAATACCCATAAACAAGACTTCCTGGCTGGCGGAAAAAATCAGGGCATGCAAGCGCATGCCGATCATGAGCTGAAAATTTGATATTAAGGCCACATGCTGGTGGCTGGTCAAATAACTGTCTATAAGTGCCGCCGGTTCTTCCATCAGGGCGACGATCCGCCTGGATTCCTCCAAATCAGCCGGGTAGTCCATGGGTATAAACAGCACCTGATAACCTTCGCGCACCAATCCATCCAAGACCTGGGCCAGTTTCCGCTGATAACCTTCCAGAGCCGTCCACTGGCGCACCGATACCCCTACCACCTGACCCGGCCCCGGGCAATACTTCCGCAGCAGTTGGCCCATGGCCTCATAATCGTTATCTTTGGGTTCCAGGCTGAAAACCGGATCGGCAGTTACCCGAACCGGGGGATGGGTTACCCCGATTTGCTGCAGTACCCGAACTGAATCCTCATCCCTTAAGGTAATCATGTCCACCCGATTGGCGATCCGGCGCATAAGAAACTTACTGAAGCGGCGATTGATCGGGCCGACCCCCTGGGCATAAAAAATCACCGGCTTTTTCAGCAATAAAGCCAGGGCCACTATACTGATATAATAAGGCAGGGATCGGGGGCCGGTAACATCCTGAAAAAGACTGCCCCCTCCGCTGATCAGGAGATCCGAGCTGCGCAATTCCCGGCTGACCGACCAGGGATTGATACGATTGACCGCTCTCAGGCCATGCAGGCGGGCAGTCTTGCCCGGATAACCGGATAACACCACAAAACTGGCCGCTGGTTCCAATTTCTTGATGGTGCTGGTTATAGCTGAGAGCAAAGCCTCATCCCCGGCATTATCAAAGCCGTAATAACCTGAAAGGGCAATCTTCATATCCTAGACTCCTGTATCGTGTAATTGTCGTTTGCATTCTAGTTAATTATAGTATTTGCCAAAACCAGGTGGCAATAAATATTATTCTCATTCCATATCTGCAAGCTATTCCTACAATATTCGTAAATAATTGATAAGAGCCGAATTTTGCAGTAATCCTCGCAAACCGAAGGGATTCCGGGTTGTCGGTAACTATCGGTAAAGCAACGGAATAATAATAGCATGTGACTATATCCATTCAAATCATGCTAATTCTACCATAAATTATACCCGGTCTACATAATTAGCCTGTATCTGTCATATGGACAAGTATAATATACCGGTGCTAGAATGTTCCTAGTAGAGTGTTGGAGGGTTTGTGCTTTATGGATGCGCGTTTATATATAGCAGTATTACTGTCAGCTTTTGTCTTGTCCTGTCTGGCAAGTCCCCTTGCCATCAGGCTGGCTTTTAAAATCGGGGCGGTGGACCGCCCGGAACGGCGCAAAGTCCATACCCAACCCATGCCCCGCATGGGAGGCATGGCTATTTTCCTATCCTTTCTTATTTGCCTGTTATTTATCCTTAAAGTATCAGGCCCCTTTACCGGCATGATTTATGGAGCCTGCATAATATTTCTGGTCGGTTTGCTGGACGATATATTCCAGCTATCCGCCTGGGTCAAACTTCTGGGTCAGATAGCTGCCGCCGCCGTAGCGGTACATTTCGGGGTAATAGTGCATTTTGTCACCAACCCCTTTAATGGGGCTCTCGACCTGGGTTCCTTGAGCATACCCCTTACCCTGCTCTGGATAGTGGGAATAAGCAATGCCATTAACCTGATTGACGGGCTGGACGGCCTGGCCGCAGGCGTATCGGCTATTGCCGCTACCACTATGGGCATTATCGCTTTGATCAAAGGCCAGCCCGAGGTGGCTCTGGTGACCTTCGCCCTGGTGGCAGCCATCGCCGGATTTCTTCCTTTTAACTTCTATCCCGCCAAAACCTTCATGGGTGATTCCGGTTCCAACTTCCTTGGATTTGTGCTGGGATGTCTGGCCATAATCGGTACGGCCAAAAGCGCGGCCCTGATTTCCCTTTTTATACCTATAGTTATCCTGGCCATTCCCATATTCGATACTTTCTTCGCCATTATACGGCGAGTGCATAATAAAGCCCCGATTTTTCTGCCGGACCGCGACCATCTGCATCACCGCCTCATGGCCCTGGGGATGAGCCACTGCCGCAGTGTTCTGATCATCTATAGCGTCAGCGCCTTTTTCAGTACGGTGGCTATTGTCATTACCTTTGTCAGCAGCTCTAAAGCTAATGTGATGCTGGCCCTGCTCTTACTGCTGGTGGTATTGGCGGCTTATAAAATCGGGCTCTTGAGCGGGGAAGAGCGTCAGACCAGCCCCCGGGTGGAAGGCCACACCCGGAATGTGGGGCTATAAAAGGAGCAATTATTAATGAAAAAATCATTTTTAAAATGGATGCTGGCAGTCGGATTAATATTCGGTATGTTCTTTGGATTGGGGGCGGGACTCACCAAACTCATGCAGCAGCCTGAGCAACCGGAGAAAGAAAAACCGACCGAGACCAAAAAACAGTATCCCGATGATGGCGAGAGAACCAATATTCTGGTGCTGGGGGTGGATGCCCGCCCGGGAGAAGAAAACTCCCGCTCCGACACCATGCTGCTGGTTTCCATTGACCCTGAGCTGGATAAGGTAGCCGTAATCTCCATACCCCGGGATACCCGGATAGAGGTCAAAGGAAGCTATCTGGACAAAATATGTACGGCCAACTACATCGGCGGTCCCGAATACGCGGTTGACCGGGTGGAAGACCTGATGCAGACGAAAATTGATCACTATGTAGAGATGGACTTCAATGGATTTAAAAAAATTGTCGATACCCTGGGCGGGGTCACCGTAGATGTACCGCAGAGGATGTATAAGCCCCTGGAAGGAATCAACCTCCGGCCGGGCCAGCAGAAGCTCAATGGCAAAGACGCCCTGGCCTTTGTCCGCTTCCGGGACTACGTCAACGGAGATATTGAACGCACCGCCCAGCAGCAGGTATTTGTAAAAGCTCTGGCCAACGAGGTGCTGCAGCCGAAAACCATTACCAAACTGCCCAGTTTGGTAAAACAGCTGAAACAATACGTAAAAACGGATATCGGCTTTACCGACATGCTGAAAATGGCCAGCTGGGCGCCGGGCTTCAAATCCGATGCAGTCATAACCCAGACCCTGCCCGGATGCTTCTATGACGAAGTGGACGGGAACGGTAACCTCCTGAAAAGCTACTGGCTGGCCGATGAAAATGAAGCTACCAGTTTACTGGACAACCTCTTTGCCGGCAAGACCGTGGCGGTGGTGAAACAATCTCCTCCTCCGGCAGTAATAGGTCCGCCGGCCGGGAACAGTAATTCCGAAGCAGAAACTAAGGACGAGGATGCCCCTCCCAGCGAAGATGATATTGTTGAGCAGCGGTCTGCCTTACCCAGTCCCGGCCATAATGGAGAGATCGAAACTCCCCCGGCCGAGCCTATAGACCCGGTCGGACCGGAAGGATATATATAACCAAGTAGGTTGTCAACAACCCCGTCCCCTTGCTTCCCCCTTTGCTTCAAGAAGCAATTAATCGGAACTCATGCGCTATCTTTTCCACCTCGTGAATTGCGGCTTCAGCCATATCAATAGGGATATGCGGTTTAATCTCATTAATTTTCTTGGCTCTTTCTTCAGGAGATACATGCCCTTCTTCTTCGGTAACATATAAAGCTGTAGCTAATCTCTCAAGCTCTGCAACCCCCAGCCCAGCAAAGTACCGAGCAATATATTCAATTTGTTTTTGGTATGCTGCTGCTGTCTTAGGATATCTTTCAATAAGGGCTTTACCGGAAGCAGTTGGATGATATGAAGGGCCATAAGGAAAACGACTGGTTAACTCAATCAGTAGATTACCCCTCATTTCACCTAAACTGTCTCTAAGTTCAAAAGAAAACGGTCCGTGTTTATATAAAATGAAATCAAATCCTGTAGGTACATCAAGCATAGTCTGTAAAAAATATACGCTCTTTTGAATATGGGTTTCTCCACACCAACTACCAGAATCTTTCATGGATTCCATTAAGGACAGCATAACTACTTGCTTTTTTATATCCTCCACGCTATTCCTCCTTTTCAACCATGCTTAACATGTTCTCTAAATTCTTTTC
>DHCD01000100.1:7781-9894 GCA_002398105.1 Syntrophomonas sp. UBA4911 | reverse complement strand
GGTAAGGTAACGGGCATGAGGATCGCCCAAGCGCTTAAGCATCTCCTTTACCGTAGGGGCGGTCAGTACATCCTGCGATACCGGCTCCACATAGTTATCCTTTATGATTGATTGAACCTCGGATATAATATCCGGCGAATCCGCCCATGCAGGGCAGGCCCAAACCTGAATCAATATTAAGGCCAGAAAAAAATGAACTATACCTCTTTTTACCATATTCGTCCTCCATTTTCTGAAAGTCATCCACCCTATTTGTATTTACGCAATTATTCCATAAATATTACTGCATACCTTTTCCCGTCCCCGTCTCCTCCATAATTTTCTTTACTTTGTAATACCTTAGTAATATAATAAAAAACGAATTGACCAGCGGGTCGGAAATGGGGTGGTAACATACATAACCCGTTTAATAATGGGATTATTAATCATTCTACACCAATTTTATATACTTGTTTATAATAAACAAATTTATCCTATCAAACTTATCATATCTGAATTTATTAATATTGAGGAGGATTTTGGGTGAAAACAAGGTATCGCAACCTTATGGCCGCGCTCGTCATCATGTCGCTGCTGATAGGCGTAAGCGGCTGCGGTAAAAAGGCGCAAGAAGAAGCGCAGGACGTATTCAACGTTGAAACCGCCGAAGTAAAGCTAATGGATATCACCAAATATTCCAGCTATGCCGGCCAGATAAAAGGAAGCCACGAAGAAGCGGTGATGCCCAAGCAGTCAAGCCGGGTGGCCGCGGTATATGTGACCGAAGGTCAGGCGGTCCGGCAGGGGCAAGTTATTATCAGCCTGGAGCGGGATAAGCTGGACGCAGCCGTGCAGCAGGCCGAAGCGGCACTGGCTTCCGCCCAGGCCGCACAGGCTGCCAATGAAGTTCAGCGCCAGACAGCTCTCAGTAATTATAATCGCCTGGAAGCACTACATAAGGCGGGGGCCGTTTCCGATCAGGCCCTGGAAACAGCCAAGGCCCAGTATGACGCGCTGAATACCGGCGCCGCAGAAGCGGGCGTAGCCCAGGCCCAGGCGGCCCTTAACCTGACCCGGCAAAACCTGGCCGATTGTGATATTACCAGTCCCATGGACGGCATCGTCGGGCGCGTGGATGTGGCGGTGGGTGATATGACCGGTTTAGGCAGCCCGGTTGCCGTCATTAACAATACTGCCGCTCTGGAAGTGGAAGTTCAGATCAGTGAATCCGATGTATCGTCGGTTCAAGCCGGGACTACCGTCAATGTGCTGGTCAAAGCCGTCGGTGAAAAGCCGCTGGCAGGTACGATAAAGAGTGTCGCCTCCGTAGCCGATCCGCTTACCCGCACTTACCCGGTAAAAGTGGCCCTTCCCAACAACCCCGCCGCCCAGGTGAAATCCGGAATGTTCGCCGAGGTTTTGCTGGGAACGCAGCGTCGGGAGGGCGTTATAAGTATTCCCATGGTCGCGGTTCTGCCGCAGAGCGGTGAGAACATCGTATATGTAGTAAGCGGGAAAGACCGCGCTAAAGCAGTGATCGTGCAGACCGGATTAAACGACGGCACCTACACCGAAATAACCAAAGGCCTTAAAGTGGGGCAAAAAGTGGTCACCAAAGGCAATACCCTCATTGATGAAACCAGCCTGCTTAATCTTGCTGACGGGGGAACAGAGGAATGATAAGAAGAATCGCCCAATTCGCAATAAACCGGCCGGCAACGATTATCATCCTGATCGCGGCCCTTATCATTATCGGTGTGATGAATGTAACGCAGATGCCTACCGATCTGCTGCCGGAAATGGATCTGCCTTACGCGGCTGTAATTACCACTTATCCGGGAGCCGGCCCGGAAGAAGTTGAAGAGCAGGTAAGCAAACCGATTGAGAATGCGGTCGCCACCGTAAGTGACATTGACACCTTGATGTCCCAATCCAGCGCCAACTCGTCTATGGTGATCATCGGATTCAACTATGGCACCAATATGGACAGCGCCATGGCGGATATCAGGGATAAAATTTCAATGGCTGAAAGTTATCTGCCGGATGAGGTCGATAAACCGATGGTTATGAAAATCGACCCCACTATCATGCCGGTCATGGCAGTTACGATCGGTTCCGACCAACTGTCTCTGGC
>DHCD01000100.1:6671-7546 GCA_002398105.1 Syntrophomonas sp. UBA4911 | reverse complement strand
ACCATACTCGGAGGGCTGGAACGGGAAGTGAGAATAGCGGTCGATCCGGTCAAGGCTCAGAACTACGGTTTGAGCCTGAATCAGATCAGCAGTTTTCTTAAGTCCGAGAATTACAACATGTCCAGTGGAGATATATCCTATGGGGAACGGAAATATTTTATCCGCAGCCTGCAGGAATTCGAAAATGTGGAAGATATCGGCCAGGTGGCCCTTACCACTGCCACCGGCAGTAAAATCCAGCTCAAAGAGGTTGCCTCCATCACTGAAGGCTATAAAGAGGTGGAGCAGCTTACCCGGGTGAACCAAAAAGCCGCGGTCAGCCTGCTGGTCCAGAAGGCCACCGACGGCAATACGGTAGAAGCCTGTAGTGGCGTTAAAGCGGAAATGGAAAAGATCCAGAACGAAATCGGCGATAAAGTCAAGGCCGAGATCGTCATGGACCAGTCCAAGTTTATCAACGAGTCTATCAACAGCACCGCCAGAACCCTGATGGAAGGCGCGCTGCTGGCGGTCCTGATTATATTCCTGTTCATGCGCAACCTGCGCAGTACGGTCATTGTGGGGATGGCGATACCCCTGTCGCTGATGGCCACATTTATCGTGCTGTTCTATAACGGCAGCACCTTAAACAGCATCACCCTTGGGGGATTGGCCCTGGGGATAGGGCGAATGATCGACGACTCTATTGTGGTTTTCGAGAACATCTATCGCCATCGCAGTCTGGGCCTGCCGGCGCGGGAAGCCGCTTTAAAGGGGACCAGCGAAGTGGGCGGAGCCGTTCTGGCCAGTACCTTGACCTTGATCGCGGTATTCCTGCCCATCGGCCTGACCGGAGGGATCAGCGGGGTCCTGTTCAAGCCGCTGGCGCTTACCAT
>DHCD01000100.1:0-6390 GCA_002398105.1 Syntrophomonas sp. UBA4911 | reverse complement strand
GCGGGCAGGGGCTTTGTCAGCGGACAATTCCACCGCCTGGCCGACTGGCTGGACGGTTTGGGAGAAAAATACAAAATATGGCTGGCCTGGACCTTGGGCCACCGGCGCCTGGTCATGCTCAGCGTAGTGGTCCTTATCGTTTTAGCCCTGGGTATGTCCCCTCTGGTCGGGGCCGAATTTATGCCTAAATCCGATTCGGGGCAGATCGACATCACCTTGGAAGCGGACAAAGGCTCAAGACTTGAGGATGTGGATAAACTGGCCGCCCAGGTCGAAACCAAACTATCGAAAAACCCGGCCGTCGATATCATATATGCCAGCGTCGGCAGTTCCGGGGCGACGGCCTCAATGTCCGGATCGAACGAAGCCTCCTTCATGGTGCAGTTGGTCCCCAAAAGCGAGCGGAAAGGAGCGGAACAGGTGGCCGAAGAAATCCGGCAATCACTCAAGGATATTTCCGGCGCTAAAACAACCGTAACCGCCAGCAGCGGGATATCAATGGGCAGCGGAGGCGCTGTCGCCCTCAACATCCGGGGTGATGATCTGGATACGCTGCGGACGCTCTCCAAACAGGTGGTGGACATTGTGGAAAAGGTTCCGGGAACGCGCAATGTGAGCTCCTCCCTGGAGGATGGCAATCCGGAAGTACAGATCCGGATCGACCGCCAGCGGGCTATGGCTTTCGGGTTGACGCCGGCGCAGGTTTCCAGCGAAATAAAAATGGCGGTTGACGGAACGACCGTGTCCAAATACCGCTCCGATGGAAGCGAAATTGATGTTACCATAACCAGCAACAAAAAAGAAAGCAGCGATATGGATACCCTGAAACAATTGACGATCCTCACCGCACAGGGCAGTATTCCTTTGAATGAGATCGCCAGTTTTGAATTATCAACCGGACCGGTTCAAATCGACCGGGAAGATCAGACCCGCCAGGGAACCATTTCCTGCGACTTGTTAAACCGGGATTTGAACAGTGTTACCAAAGATATCCAGGCCGGGATCAGTGCGCTTAAGCTGCCGGCGGGATACAGTATAGACTTCGGCGGAGAAAATGAACAGATGATGGAGGCTTTTTCCAGTCTGCTGCTGGCCCTTATCATGGCTGTGCTGCTGGTCTATGTGGTCATGGTGGTGCAGTATGAATCCTTCCGCGACCCGTTTGTCATCATGTTTGCTCTGCCCGGCGCGGTAATCGGGATCGTTTTAGCCTTGCTGGTGACGCAGAGAGCCTTCAGTGTCAACGCCTTTATCGGCATCATCATGCTGATAGGTATTGCCGTAGCCAACGCCATTGTCTTCGTTGATTATTTAAAACAGCGGCTGGAGGCCGGAATGGAACGAACCGAGGCTCTGCTGGAGACCGGCCGGGTCAGACTGAGACCTATATTGATGACCGCCCTGGCTACCATCCTGGCCATGATACCCCTGGCGATAGGATTAGGAGAAGGCAGTGAGACCAATGCTCCGCTGGCTACGGTAGTCATCGGGGGCTTGATAGCGGCGACTTTTGTCACCCTGTTCCTGGTGCCGGTGGTTTACAGCATCCTGGACGATTGGGGGCAGAAGTTTAAAAAGAAATCAGCCCCCAATACCGAAGATATACCCTTAGCATAACAAAGGATGAGGCCTGGGTGAATCAGGGGATGTTGCTCTCGTTCACCCAGCTCATTCGAGTGGAGGAAGGCCGATGAATGACACTGACAATAAACCGGGAAAACGCGAGTTGATCCTCAGAGCAGCGGTGAAGGTATTTTCCAGCAAAGGCTATCACAACACCCGCATGGAGGAAATTGCGGCGGCGGCGGGAATCGGTAAAGGAACCATCTACGAGTACTTCAGCAGCAAACTGCAGCTTTTTCAGGCTATGCTGGAAGGCTCGCTGCAATACTATTTTGAACTATTGAACCAGGAATCCTTTAAAATGATGCCCTTGCAGGAAAGACTGCGGATACTGATTGAAGCCCACTGCCGCTTCAGCCTGGAGAAAAAGGATTTAGCCCGGACCATATTCTGCAGCCATATGCTTGACGATGAGCTGCACGAGTGGGCTATGACCATGCACCGGGAAAAACAGAAACAGGCCCTGGATTTCTTGGAGCAGAGTCTGGCTCAGGACGAAGTGAGGCAGGATGTGGACCTGTTATTGATAGGCCTGATCCTCGCCAGTGCACTGACGGGATTGGGAGCGGTAATAACCATGGACGGATGGGAGGTCGACCCCGCCCGCACCGCCGACCAGCTCAGCCAGGCTTTAATAAACGGAATCAAAAAGCAGGCGGAAGGGGCAGGGTGATCAGGATAATCCTCGCCTGCAGAGGAACGGGGGGGACGGTTGAACCGTCCCCCCCGTTCGTTGGTTAATTATTCATTATCACCTGTTCACTGTTCATTACGGCACCGCCTCATATTTGGTAGTAGTGGTTATTCTGTACATTTTCATTTCAGATGTTATTATAATCAAGTACTGTTCTGCCCCTGTTCTTCCGGCGCCAAGGCTAGAACAAAATCTCTAATCGCTTTTGCACTGTTCAGCGCCTGCCGCATATCCTGCTCCTCCAGCATTAGTTCCATTGGATACCTTGGCTGAACACCGTAGGCTGTCAGATCGGAGCATTGGTCGGCTATATCTTTAAAAGTATCGGACAAATTCGAGCAGAGTTTGCACAATTCATTCAGATCATGTATCTTGGGCGGATTGATATCGTACAGAACAAGATAACCTTTAAGATATTTCTCAGCCGATTGCTGGGAAAGATAGCAGATAATTTCTATGGGAGCAGGATGCATATTGAGCAAATACCCGGCACTGCTTAAATCCATTTCCGCAAGTCTTTGCCACTCCTGTGCGCGTGTCCGGTTATCCATATAGCACCACTCCCTCTTGGGCTATTTGTCGCTCAATAGTGGGGGTGGATTTACGCTGATTAAATTTATTTTTTTTGCTGACGATCACATCTACCGGCATTGTCTTTTTATCCCGAATTGCTTTGTGAATCAATCTCATTGCATCAATTTCGCGAATGTCTGCGTTCTCCGGCATTACTACAAAAAGATCCAAGTCTGAATCAGCATGTGGCGTACCATTAGCATAGGAACCAAACAGGAATATTTGCTCCACAGGAACGGTCTCTACTATGATATCTTTAAGAATATTCAACTCATCCTGTATTCGTTTTTCCATATCGGCGCCTCCGTCTATTTTTAGCATACCCCATTAAACTCAGGAAAGCCGTCCCCTTGCCTCCTTCTCGGTCCTAATTTAGAGAAGCAGAAGAACCGTCCCCTTGCTTCTCGGCAGCCGCAGCGTTTGCTTCGGTTCCGGTCCAATCAGCGGCATTATAGGCTTCTTTGCCGGTCAGGGCCGCAAACTTGGCTTTGCTCTCAGCCAATTGCGACTGCAGATTTTCCAGGTCTATTCTGGCCTTTTCGCAAGCAACCCGGGCTGAGGCTAGGGAGCTGCCCGAAGACTGCAGTTCATACTCGGCCGCCATACCCAGCTCATATTTCAGTTGGACCACTTCCAGGTCCTTGTCCGCCATTTTATATGATTTCTGAGCTGCCTCCACCTGCGCCTCCAGGGCGTCGATAGCCAGATACAACGACTCCACCGTGGCTTTGCTGTCGCGCCGCGCCTGTTCATAGGCGATACTGGACAGCTCCAGGTCGATTTCTTTCACACCGTAAATCTGATTGGGCAATACCCAGTGCTGTTTGCTCTCTTCTATCTCGTAATTGGCTTTGGTCTCCAACAATAAAATTGACTCATTGGCCGCCCGGCCTAATTCAGTCGCCAGGGATTGGCGGGGATAGACTTCAATCACTGGCCGGCTGGACAGATTGGGAGTCCAACCGTCTTCTTTCCCCAGCAAGGCCCGTAAAGAGGCCACCGCGCTTTCATAAACCGCTTCCTGGGCCTTTACTCCCTCCTGGACCTGTTTAAGCCCGGTATCGGCCTTATCGAATTCATAATCCCCCACCAGGCCTACCGTCCGGGCAATACCGCTTATCTGCAGCTGGCGCCGGGTATTTTCCAGGTTGATACGGGCATAAGCCAGATTATTATGCTCTCTCAGGCACGCGGTATAGGCGGATATGACGTCTTTGGTCAGAGTATTCTTCTGGGCCTGCAGGGCTTTACGGGCGGCGTCATAGCCGATCATGGCCTGATGGTAACTATCTATCACCTGTTTATATTCAGGCTCTACCATGCCCCATTCCGGAATCCCGCCTACCGCATCCGCCGCCTTGTCTTTGATCAGTTCGGTCTTCTCCGCCTGCAGGGAAGCCTGACGATAGCTGGGGTTGCTCTTGACCGCCAATTCCAGAGCCGCTTCAATACTCAGGGACTCTCCCCCACCGGACTCGGCCATGGCCAGGGCCGGCGCCGCCGTCAATAACAATATTGAGAATACCATAATTACAGCAAATGTTCGCATTTTACACATGAATATATACCACCTTTTCCGACTGGTTGGTCACTTTTCTAAATTATAGAAGAACCCTGAACTGCTGTCAATAAAAGCAGGACCGGATTCCGAAGAACCCGGTCCTGCGTCATAGACTCTTTATTACTGGGTAATGATCACGGTCTGAGTAGCCTGATCCCATCCAACTACAGCGCCTAAAGCTTCCGCCGCGTAACGGGCAGGCAGCATGGTTCTGTCGCTGGTGATTTCAGGAGCTACATCGGCTACCGCGGACTCGCCATTGACGGTGTAAGTGGTGCTGCCAATGGTAAATACTACTACCGTATCGCCCTTGGTCAGGGTTACGGTCTGAGCAGTCTGATCCCAGACAACTTCCGCACCGAGGGATTCGGCTACGTAACGCATGGGCACATAAGTGCGGTCGCTCTTAATATAAGGGGACGCATCCATTACTTTGTTAACGCCGTTGACGGTGTAGATGTTGGAGCCGACTTTGAAGCTGATGCTGGCGCCGGATCCGGCCGGAGTCACGCAGTTAGCGATAACTACTTCGCCCGCTGAGACTTCGCTGAACCTAGGACCTTCTTTTCTAGCTTCTTTGTACCACTCATAGCCTTCGTCTAGAGCGGTGCTGCCTGTAACTGAAGCCTCACCGACATCGCCCTCGGCCTCAACCAGAATGGCTTTTACCGGTCCTTCGGGAGCGCTTCTAAAACCGGTCACATAGACGTCGGACAGCTTGATAGTGCTGGCCTCGCTGCTGTCGGACTTGATCTTAATGGTCAGCTCGTCATTGCTGGAGTTCAGCTTGGTGGAGTCGATTTCCAGGTCGCCTTCGGTGACCTCGACCACAGGTTTCTTATAGAACTTGTAGCCTTCGTCCAGAGCCACCACGATCTCATCATTGTCATCGGTCTTGAGGATGGCTTCCTTGTCGTTCTCAACGATCAGGATATCGGCCACCTTCTGGTTCTGGCTGCCGACCACGACGTCTTTTACGCCTTCGGCCTTAATGGTCACGGCCGGTTTTACCTCGGCTACCTTAACGGTGCCTTCCACTCCGGCGGTACCGGTGACGGTAACTTCAATCGGGCCTTCGAATCCGGGTTCGATATAGACTTCGCCTTTTTCTACCAGCAGCTTGCTGACACCAGTAGCATCCTTGACTTTATACTTTAGGGTTTGGCCCTTGTTGGTTGTGTCAGTATAGCCGAGACGATCGGATACGCCCTTCTTGGCGGTCAATTTGGGGTCGTCAGTCCATTTTACCCCGGAGGGCAGGTCAAAATTAACGCTTCTGCCAGCTACCAGACTCTTGGCAATGGTCTCTTCAATAAAGAAGCTGCCGATTTCCACTTTCTTGCCGGCGGTCACTTCCGCAACGGCATCCTCGGTCAAAGTAACGCCGAAATCTCCGTATTTAGCTACTACCAGCTCCATATCAATTATATCTTCCTCACTGGTAATTTCAACGGTGACCTCACCTTTCTTAGCGGAATCCTTATCCGTAATCTGCGCTCCGGTAATAATCAGGCGGCTGAGATCAGGATATGCGGTTGGCGTTAAGGTTTCCGGAAGTGTTATCGTTATTTTTTCACCTTCATCAAAAGGATCACTTACGGCAAAACCAGCGGTGCTCAATCCCCATTCGCCTTTTAGCGTCGGCTTTTTGTTCCACTTAAAACCTTTGGAGAGTTCCAGGGTAATTACGTCATCTGGTTTGAATGCTCCCCCTGAAATTTCACTTATAATGATATCGTCAATTTCTACGCTTTCATCTACACCAAATGATTTTACACTGTTTATACTGGCGGTAGCGGAGCCTGAGCCCGCATTCCCCAGAAGTACGCTGGTACTGCCCTGGAATACTCCGGTTCCGCCCAGGGTAGCCTTAACTTCATCGGAAACATCCCCAACCTTCATTTTTAAGGGAATAATAATCTTGGTCGAACCAAATTTA
>DHCD01000016.1:32740-34473 GCA_002398105.1 Syntrophomonas sp. UBA4911 | reverse complement strand
AGGCTGCAGCGGCTGCAGCAAAGTGCGGTAGCCGCCTTAATTACCGGTTCAGCCTTATCATAAGCCGGTTCATAAGTGTTGCACTGAACCCGGCTTTCAAAAAATTGCTGGTTTTTACAGTGAGGACAACTGACGCTAATACCTGCCATTTGGTAATGACTGGGTTCCTGAGGCTCTGACAGCGGCCTAAATATGGACAACTGATGTCACCTCCAATGATGTCCTGATAAGTAGATTATACTGAATAAGCGCCATAATGACTAATTGTTGTGCCAAGCCGGCCGCTGTCGTTAATATTCAATCAGACCTTCAGAAATCTTGCGGAAGGGAAGCGGGCATTACCATCTATTGTTAATATCCATATATTGGTTTTTCCCTTCAAGTTATCCTTTTATGTAAATTGCACCAATTGACCTTTAGAAAAATTTTTTAATACTTCGGAAGTATAGATAGATGAAATCAAGGCAAGCTATTAATGGGCTCAACCCCAAAATATAAAACGAAAGGAGCAACCCAAAGCATGAACATCAATCAGATGGAACTGCAAAGTTTAAGGCATTTAATCGGCTCGCATGAAACTTCGGAAAAGAAATTAAATTTCTATGCTTCTCAAGCTCAGGACCCCCAGGTAAGACAAATGTTTCAGCAGTCCGCTCAATCAGCTTCCCAGACCCGTCAGAAACTATTAACTTTTTTGGGATAAGGAGTGAAAATATGCAGCATATGAGTGATAAAGAAATGGTAAACGACATTCTGTCGCAGATGAAGAGCAGTCTCACCACCTATTCAACCAGCATAACTGAAACCTCGAATCAGCAATTGCGTCAGACTTTGCAGCAAATCAGAAATTCTGACGAACAGTTTCAATATCAGTTATATCAATTGGCTGAGACCAAAGGGTTTTACAAACCGGCTACCCAGGCCGATGTTAAAGATATCCAACAGGTAAGATCTGCGGTCAGTTCTTAAGAACCGAAAGGGACAACGACGTAAGAAACGTCACGTAATTGTCGGCATGGCATTAGGCCATGCCGACTTCCGCTATATATTGGCAATGATTCCGCAACTTTTTTCTTGCTCTTATAGGATTGTTTTTTTCGCCTTGACGTTCATTAATGAGCTTGCATGCTTTATTATTCAAGTTCAAATGCGCCTGTATACAGTTGATAGTATTTGCCCCGCTCCGCAATGAGTTGTTCGTGACTGCCCCGCTCAATAATACGGCCATCCTCCAGCACCATAATGACATCGGAATTCTGAACGGTTGACAGGCGATGAGCAATCACAAAGACCGTCCTGCCTTTCATCAAGGCGTCCATGCCTTTTTGTACGATCGCTTCGGTTCGGGTATCAATTGAAGAAGTGGCTTCGTCCAGAATCATGACGGGCGGGTCGGCTACCGCCGCGCGGGCAATGGAAATCAACTGCCGCTGCCCCTGGGAAAGGCCGCTGCCGTCTCCTTCCAACACGGTGTTATACCCCTGCGGAAGCATACGGATAAAACCGTCGGCGTTGGCGAGCTTGGCAGCCGCAATGCATTCTTCATCCGTCGCGTCCAGCTTGCCGTAGCGGATATTGTCCATGACGGTTCCCGTAAACAGGTTCACATCCTGCAAAACGACACCGAGCGACCGGCGAAGATCAGCCTTTTTGATCTTATTGATATTGATACCGTCATACCGGATTTTTCCGTCGGCAATATCGTAAAACCGGTTGATCAGATTGGTGATCGT
>DHCD01000016.1:28857-32444 GCA_002398105.1 Syntrophomonas sp. UBA4911 | reverse complement strand
ACGAAGGTCTCCCCGCAGCGGTGTATAGGTTACCGTCCCGTCGCGGTGGGGATGTTTCCAGGCCCATGTTTCCGTCTGTTCTTTGCATTCCTTGATTTCGCCGTTTTCCATCTGGGCATTGACGAGGGTGACGTATCCCCCGTCCTGTTCGCTTTCCTCATCCAGCAATGCAAAAATTCTTGACGCGCCGGCAAGGGCCATAACCACCATGTTGAACTGCATAGAAATCTGACCGATTGGATTAATAAAACTGCGGGACAGGGTAAGGAAGGATACGATCGTACCGATCGTCAGGGCATGGATACCGGAAAGACTCAGGTTGGGAATCTCAGCTATGCCTGCCGCGCCTCCGATTATGGCAATAAGCACGTAGAGCATATAACCCATATTTCCGACCACCGGCATCGTGACATTGCCGTATGTGTTTGCCGCAGTCGCACAGTAGCAGAGCTCGTCATTCTTTTTGTCAAACTCCTCCTTGGTTTTTTTCTCATGGCAAAAGACTTTTACGATCTTCTGACCGTTAATCATTTCTTCGATATAACCGTTGACATCGCCCAGGGATTGCTGCTGTTTCATGAAGAAAGCGCCGCTTCTGTCTACCAGGGCCTTGATTATCTTCAGTAAAACAAAAGTGAACAACGCAACGAAGGCGGTAAGGCCGACACTGAGATAAAGCATGGCGAAAAATGCCGCTATTACGGAGATAAAAGAAGCAAACATCTGCGGCAAACTCATGGCAATTGCCTGGCGCAACGTGTCGGTATCATTGGTGTACCGGCTCATGATATCGCCGTGGGTATGGGTATCGAAATACCGGATCGGCAGGGTCTGCATATGCGTGAACATCGTGTCACGGATTTTTTTGAGCGTACCCTGCCCGATGACTACCATGGTCCGGTTGTAAAACCAGGTGGCAAGCACCCCGATGATATAGATCAGGCCCATAAGCAGAATTATTTGAAACAGTTCTGTAAATACAGGATGCGTCTGTCCCAGCAGCGGAATGATGTACCTGTCGATCAGGATCTGCAGGAACAAAGAAGACGCAGCACCTGCGATCGCGCTTAACAGGATACAGATAACAACGAAAATCAGTTGGATTTTATATTCAGCCATATAGGAAAATAGCCTTTTGATCGTATCCGGCTTGAAATGCCGCACCGGCGGATTTCCCTTCAGCATTCCCTTATTCATGGAGAACGTCTCCTTTATTTTGAGATTCATAAACTTCCCTGTAGATAGCGCAGGTCTGAAGCAGCTCGTCGTGACTGCCGACCGCGTTTATTTTACCATCGTCAAGTACAACAATCTTGTCGGCGTCCTGGACCGATGAAACACGCTGGGCGATGATTATTTTCGTCGTGTTCGGGATATCCTTTTTAAACGCCTGACGGATCAATCCGTCGGTCTTGGTGTCAACCGCGCTGGTGGAGTCGTCCAGGATAAGAATTTTGGGTTTTTTCAGCAAGGCCCGGGCAATACAGAGGCGCTGTTTCTGACCACCGGAAACATTGGCGCCGCCCTGCTCAATATAGGTATCATATTGATTCGGGAAGTTCCGGATAAAGTCGTCGGCCTGGGCCAGCTCGCAGGCGTGGATCATTTCCTCATCCGTCGCGTTTTCATGGCCCCAGCGAAGATTCTCTTTGATCGTGCCGGAAAACAGCACATTCTTCTGCAGCACCATCGCCACCTGATTGCGGAGCGATTCAATATCGTAATCCCGCACGTCAATGCCGCCGACAGTTACTCTTCCCCTCACGACATCATAAAGCCGCGGGATAAGCTGGACAAGGCTTGATTTGGAAGAGCCGGTCCCACCGACAATACCGACCGTTTCTCCTGATTCAATGGAAAGGTTAATCCCGTCAAGAACCGGTTTATCGGCTCTTTGGGCATATATGAAAGTGACATCTTCAAAAGTGATCGAACCGTCTTTTACGTTGTATATCGGGCTTTCTCCATTTTTTAGATCGCTTCCCTCATTCAGGATTTCCACAATACGCTCCGCCGAGGCACGGGAAATGATGATCATTACAAACGCCATGGAAAGCATCATCAGGCTCATAAGGATCTGAATCGCATAGGTGATCAGGCTGGTCAGCTCCCCCGTCGAAAGCCCGATTGCGGGATTGTTGCCGCCGGCTATAATTTCTTTGGCCCCAAACCAGGAAAGCAAAAGCATACTGGCAAAAAGGCAGAACTGCATCAGCGGCATATTGAACGCCAACCTTTTTTCCGCCTTGGAGAAATCCCGGAAGATTGCCTGAGAGATCCCTGCGACCTTCTGTCGTTCATGATCTTCGCGGATATAGGATTTGACGACCCGGATGCCATGCAGATTTTCCTGGACGACATTGTTCAGCCTGTCATAGGCATTAAATACCCGTACGAAAATCGGGTGCACATGCGACATGATCAGCCCTAAGCCGATGCCCAGCACCGGGATAACCGCAAGAAAGATCAGTGACAGATGGGCGTCGATCCGGAAGGAAAAGATCAATGCGAACACAACCATCACCGGAGCGCGTACCGCGAGGCGGATCAACATCTGAAATGCGTTCTGCACATTGGTAACGTCGGTGGTAAGCCGGGTGATGATGCTGGCGGTTGAGAATTTATCAATGTTGGAGAAAGAAAAATTTTGCACATTATAGAACATGTCATGGCGCAAATTTCTGGCCAAGCCTGAAGATGCAATCGCCGCGCTGCGGCCCGAAAGAAAGCCGGTTAGCAGGGAGAACATCGCGAGGATAACCAGGACAGACCCCATCCCCAGAACATAAGACATATTCTTTTCATTAATCCCGTAATCAATCAGATAGGCCATCAAAGTGGGTATAATAATTTCAAGCATTGATTCAAAGATCACATATACCGGGGTAAGAATAGAATCTTTTTTATATTGCCGTATGCTGGCGGCGATTTTCCCGATAAGCATTTACGTTTTTCCCTTCCGCTTTGTCTGACGTTTATAAGCAGCTTGTCATAAAACATGGATACATGCTACCGATTGTTTCCTCTTGCAACAGCCTGATGAGGCGACGCTCGCCATTAAACAATCGGTCGGAAATAAATCTAACTATACATCCAACCTAATAACTTATTGGATATTATTCTTCATCCTTTGAATGCAACTGTGGAGATATTCCAGTTCTTCCTCTGTAAATCCATTGGTAAGAGTTTTTTCTATTCGAACTGCATCCTCTATTATCAGCTCACTGATTTTCCAAGCCTTTTCTGTCAAAACTAACTTTTTTAGTCTGGCGTCATGAGGAACACCGCGCCGCTCAATCAATCCTTTTTTCTCCATTAATATCAGGACTTTAGAAGCGGTTGATCGAGTGATGGAAAATTGCTCCTCTAAATGTTTTTGATATATCTCTTCACCTGCATTTTCAGCAAGAAAGCCGATAATCCAACCGTTTGTACCGGTAACGGAATCTATTTGTTTTTTTATAGGTGAATTTTCAACTTTCCGCATGATGAGATTGTTGAGGGCTCGAAGTTCAATTCCGATTAACTTCTTTTCCATTTTTTACTCCTATTCACTCAGCACTATGTTGTAGGTCGTACTGTTTGAC
>DHCD01000016.1:21556-28618 GCA_002398105.1 Syntrophomonas sp. UBA4911 | reverse complement strand
GCATACCAATTATTTCCATAATCCAGTCATATGTGAAGCTAAACTCAATAAACATGTTAGTAAATCTTTAGGGAAGGAGATAAACATGAAAAGAGTAATCAGCTATATTTTAATCATCCTGGGATTCACTTTCACTCTATTCTATTCTACACCCGGAGTCAGAGCCGAAGCCATCACCCCGGAGGAAACGCCTGCAACTTCAGTGATCCTAAGAACCGTCGATATCTATCTCAATGGCGGGGAAGCCTCTTTAGATTATGCCGCCTTTATAGATACCAGGGAGAGGGCGGTTATTTCCTTAAATGATTGCAGCCTTATATTCGGCACCCAGATTGAGATGATAGACACCCGCTTGTTGCTGCGCAAGGGGGCACAGGAGTTCATAATTGAAGAAGAAGATTATCTGCAACTGCCACCGGCCCAGGTTGATGAAAATGAAGAATCTGCCATTAAGCTGGACGAATTCTATCTTCCTTTGCGATTCGTGGCTGAGCGGTTAGGTTATGTCATCAATTATAACAGCCCGGCCGGAGCTATCATCCTGCGCAGTGCAGATTATGAAGGACCTGATCCCCAGTTTGCTCCCCCGGCTCCGCCCCAGCTTCCGGCTGATCTGCCCCGCTGGGGAAGTCTGGCCGAAGCCCCGATCATAGCAGAACTGTGGCCGGCGGAAAATCTGATCGGCGGCTATTATACCAGTATTGCCGATAGCCCGGCACCGCGCAGCCATAACATCATCCTGTCCTGCAGCAAACTGGATGGAATTATAGTCAGGAGCGGTGAAGTGTTTTCCTTCAATTATACCGTGGGTCCCAGAACTGCTGCGGGAGGGTACCAGACGGCAGGAATAATTGTCGGCAAGCGCCTGGTATCGGGTATTGGCGGAGGAATATGCCAGACCTCCTCCACTTTGTACAACACTGTTTTGGAATCCGGATTACCGGTTCTGGAAAGGCATACGCATAGTCTGCGGGTAGGATATGTTCCAGCTAATCGGGATGCTACCGTATCCTGGGGAACAGCAGATATGAAGTTCAGGAATGACAAGCCCTATTCCATCAAGATCCTGGCCCAAGTCTATGGCAATTATGTGATTTGCGCTCTGGCCGCAGTCGATTACCAGGAGGAGAATGACTTGCCACTTTAATCCTATATTGATTGTAGATAAAAGAATAGCTGCTATGGGTTCTTTTTATGGGAGGATTTTCAGCCTGCTGCTGGTATCATATCCCGGGACTTGAATACCCCCTGGCTGAAAGGCTGCGAAAAAAAGAATTTCTATACCGCCCCCCAGGGTAATCTGATCCGGCTGTTCGCCTTATCAGCAGTACCTGCCGCCCCGGCAATAATGCTATCATATAGATAAACTGCGGTTTATTTTTCTTGATTTGGTCAAAACTTTGAAATATACGTTACTACTGAGAAGCAGGAGGTAAGATTATGAAGATAGCTTTGTTGTCACCTATAGCCTGGAGAACCCCTCCACGCCACTATGGTCCCTGGGAGCGGGTGGTGTCATTGCTGGCAGAGGGTCTGGCCCATAAGGGAGTTGACGTCACCCTCTTTGCCACCGGTGATTCGCATACCTCCGCCCGATTGGAGTATATCTGTCCTTTCCCTTATGAGGAAAACCAGAGCATAGACCCTAAGGTATGGGAGGCTATGCATATAGCCTATCTTTTTGAGCGGGCAGACAGATTTGACCTCATCCATAACAATTATGATTTCATGCCTTTATCCTATAGCCGCCTGGTCAATACCCCGGTGTTAACCACTATTCACGGCTTTTCTTCCCCAAGGATATTGCCTATTTACCGGGAGTATAGCCGCGATAACTTCTATGTCTCCATCAGCAATGCCGACCGCAGCCCTGAACTTGACTACCTGGCCACCGTATACCACGGCATTGACCTGCGGGAATTTACTTTGGTTGAACAGCCGGGAGAATATTTGCTTTACTTCGGCCGCATCCATCCGGATAAAGGAACTGCGGATGCCATTGAAATTGCCCGTCGCTGCGGCATGAAGCTTTACATTGCAGGTATTATCCAGGATAAGGATTATTATAATACCCAGGTTGCCCCCTGGGTGGACAACCAGAACGTATTTTATCTGGGCTCGGTCGGCCCCCATCAGAGGAATCAACTGCTGGGCCAGGCCTACGCCTTGCTTCATCCTATCCACTTTGATGAGCCCTTCGGTCTCAGTGTAGTGGAGTCCATGGCCTGCGGGACTCCGGTAATAGCTTTCCGGAAGGGAGCAATGCCGGAAGTTGTTGATCATGGCCATACCGGATTTCTGGTCAATAATGTGTCAGAAGCCTGTGAAAAGCTGGCGCTGATCGCCAACCTGGATCGAAAGGACTGCCGCCATTGGGTGGAATCGCGTTTCAGTCAGGAAAGAATGACAGATGATTATATCTCCGTATATGAGCAGATTCTGGATGAAAAGCGCTAACCCAAAATCCTTAAAAATCATAATAAATCGGCGTTTATTTTCTTATTACCTAAGCGGTGGGGTAAGGAAGAAAACCGAGTAGGTGCCTGCGCCTACATGGGAGCCAATGGCCGCCCCTATCTCTGATATGACGAATTCCCGGCAGCCAAACCTTTCTTGAATCAAGCCCTTTATTTCCAGAGCCCCCTCCGGGTCATTGGAGTGATTGATCCCTATCAGCTGTTCTGACAGCTGGTAACCTCTCTCCTCCATTATTTCCAGCATCCGCTTCTTGGCTTTTTTAATCCCATGAGATTTCTCCAGGGGATGGATCTTCCCTTCCACAAAATGGGCGATCAACTTAATATTAAGCAGATTGCCTAAGGCTGCAGAAGCAGCGCTTATACGGCCTCCTCTTTTGAGCATATCGAAATTGCCTACTATAAAGATATGCTGAATGCGGGCTATGTTGTCGTCAATTCCGGCAATGACTTCGGCTTTACTTTTGCCGGCAGCTATATCGTGAGCTGCCCTGATCACGGTCAGGCCATAGCCCACCGAGGCACTCCGGGAGTCTATTACCGTTATCCTTTGAGGATCAATCATATCCCGGGCTACGCAAGCCGACTGATAAGTTCCGCTGAGAGCTGAAGAAAACGCAATGTAGATAATCTCATCGTCACTTTCGGTTATAACCCGTTCAAATTCCTCCTGAAAATCGACCGGCGTGATCTGGGCCGTGGTTGGGACTACACCGGGTTCGGCAATTAAGCGGTAGAACTCAGGAGGGCTAATGCTCAAACGGTCCCGATAAGTTTCATCCTTTATGGTAACCGGCATATAAAACATTTTCACCTGCAGCTGTTCAAGAAAATCTGTATCTAAATCACAAGCGTTGTCGGCATAAAGACGGATTTTGCCCATAAATATACCCTCCCACAACCATATTGCCCGTAATATAATGCATTTTACTACTTTTACGGACTGCAGACAAGAACTATAATCGGCATAAATCCTCTATTATGGGCTATTAAATGTTAATTATTGACGATACTTTTTCATTACCTGACACCTCCATTAATTTACATATCAATTACGAAACGCCACTCTTTTTAACGAGCGGCGTTTCATTTTCTCTAACCTCTTTTTACCCCCAAGTCAGACTCAGCATAGCTTACAGGGCCTTGGCCCGGGTCATCTTGTAGTACTGATTAATAAGGTTATCCAATAACTTGCTTTTTTTCAGTACATCATCATCCTGCAACCCCCGGCATTCACCCTGATAATTCAACTGAGCCCTTAATTTCTCAATCTCTTGCATTAGCTTTTCCAAATCTTCCATCACGTACTATGCTCCTTTTACTATTTGGCTTGGGCTCGTCATTATGATAACAAGGGTTAGCTGATCTTGCAATACAACATTTGAATTATTATTTGTCCCCGATAGAATCTTCCCGTCAGATTGCGGATAATAAGCCAGGGACACCTACAGAAGCTGAAATTCGACAGCATTAATTCATTATATTGGGAAATAATCTATATATCTGACAAAGGAAAGGATTTACCTATATGTTTGGGCAGATATATAGATTTATAATAGTCGGAATCTTAAATACCATCATTGATTTTGCATTATTTAACAGCTTGATCAGTTTAAGCGGTATAAAGAGCGGATGGTTTTTACTGTTGATAAACATGGCGGCGGTCACCGCGGCCATCATCAACAGCTACATCTTAAACCGGGTCTGGACCTTTAAATCCAGTGACCCTGCCTACGGTATACAATTGCCCAAGTTCATATTGGTTTCACTGACCGGAATGCTGGTCAATACGGCGATCGTAGGTCTTTTTTCCCGTCTCTCACCTACCGCCTCCTATCTGATGCTTAACATCGCTAAATTAGCGGCGGCGATTTTGTCGGCCAGCTGGAATTTTATGCTCTACCGTTACTGGGTATTTAAAAAAGTTAGCCTCCAACCGGAATACGAATCTTATCAGCCCCATCTCACCAGCATAATTATTCCGGCCTACAACGAGGCTATCCGTCTTCCCCAGAGGCTGCGGCACCTGGTATCAACCCTGCCGTCCCGCTTTCCGGTTGAAATTATCGTAGTCGACGATGGCGGCAATGACTCCACCCGGGAGGAGGTTATGCTTATTGCGGCTGAACATCCCCAGGTATCCTGTATTTCTCATCCCCGCAACCAGGGGAAAGGGAAAGCAGTACGAACCGGGGTGATGGCTGCCAGAGGGGAATTCATAATTTTCTGCGATGCTGACGATACCTTTACCCCTCAGCACATTGAAGCTCTGCGCGATAAATTGCAGGCGGGAAATAAAATAACCATAGCCTGCCGTAGTAGTTCCGGGAGCAGGCGAGCAGAAGGCGAATCCCGGCGCCGACGCCTGATGGGGCGAACCTTCAACCTACTGGTACAGGCTCTCCTGCTTCCCGGCATAAAAGACAGCCAATGCGGTTTAAAAGGCTTCCACTATCAGGCTGCCCGGGATATTTTCAGCCGCCAACGCCTTGATCGTTTTGCCTTTGATGTGGAAGTTCTGGTACTGGCCCGGGCTCTGCAATATGAAACAGCCGAACTGCCGGTCAAAGCCAGAGATTGTCCCGGCAGCCGGGTCAACCCGCTGGCTCCGGCCCAGATGCTGCTGGATCTCTTCCGGATAAAAGCAGGATTATTTTTCAATGCTTATGCTCTTCCCGGCGGCACTCAGAACCTGCGGCAATGCGCCTTGGCTCTGGCTGCTTTTATTGCCGCCCTGGGGCTGCGTTTGCCCTGGCTGTGGGAGATACCCCGCTTTATAGACGAGTTAAAAGAGGTACGGTTGTCTTATCTCATATATACGGGGCAGCTTTTCCCCCTGCACAATGCTGCCTGGGATATAGGCGCCATGCATAATTATATTATGGCCGGCCTTTTTAAACTTCTGGGCCCCAGCATATATCTGCCCCGTTTATATGTGGCGGTAACCGCAGCTCTTACCGTCCCCCTGCTATACTACCTGGGCAGCCGCCTGTTCGACCGCCGCACCGGCTTGCTGGCTGCGTCCCTCCTGCTTTTTAACGGCATGCACATCCTGGTGACTCATATGGCCTGGTCAAACTGCACCACCCCCTTCTTCTTTACCCTGGCCTTAACCGCAACTATTAAGGCGGAAGAAAAGAAAAGCGGGCCCTGGTTAGTTCTGGCTGCCTTCGCCTGGGCTGCCGCCCTGCAGACTCATTCCTCGGTAATAATTTATCTCTTGGTCACTGTCTTTTATCTGCTGCGGCCGTCATTTCGCCGACAGGTTAAAATCAGCCCGCAATGGTACCTGGCTGCTGCTTTGACTCTGCTGGGCGGTTATGCCAATATGATTTATTTTAACATCGTTTCCCGGGGCGGCAGCCTGCGCTGGCTCAGCAATAAGTCCTACACCCTGGAACAGGATCCCGGAATTTTATCTTACCTCTTAAATTTTTACAATATGGCGGTTGAATTGCTGCGCACCCTAAGCTCGACTTATATTCATCATGACCACCTGCTGCAGTATCTGCTTCATCCCCTCTTCAGCCTGTCTCTGCTGCTGTTGCTGACCGGGATTATTGTGACCCGTAAACCAAAGAAAATATTGCCCCTGTATTATATAATTGCAGCTTTTTTGGTAATACCCATCCTTAACGAACGCTACGTTTTTTTCCTTAACACCCGCTATATCATGCCGGTATTTATCTGCGCCCTGCTGTTTACGTCAGCCGGAGCAGTTTACCTTTATGATCACGTGCACAGCCGGGCAGGGAACCGGAAAGGCATCCGCCCCCTGGCCATTGCCGCCGCGGCCATGCTGGTATGCCTGCAATTCGTCCCTTACTATAATTACTGCCGCAGCAAAGAGGTCACCAATGAATCCAATCGTCTGGCTCTGAGTGTAATAGCCCAGGCTGAACAGCTTTCCTCCGGAGATGATTATCTGGTTCTGCTGGATCAGGGATTATCTCTGGAAAACGACCCTCTTCCTTATTTGCTGGATTTCAAACAGCATACTTATCTTAAAACCAGCATCCCAGGCGATCTTAAGTCAGATGACGAGGTCAATTCCTGGCTCGCTTCCTTTGGTCAGGACCGGAGATATATAGCGGTGCTGACTGCCGACAGCTACAGCAAGGTGCGGGCTCTTATCCCACCTGGTCGGGTAGATTCGTTTGCCTGTATGATCACCTTTCCCCAGCCTGCCGACCAGGAAAGAAAAATATATGTGGTCGAACTCAAAGCCGGCAAACCAAAAAAAACCCCGGAACAACCCGGGATTTAATCAGTCAAAGCATATTATTTCGGGATATGGTCGGAATCGACTGCCATGTAACCCATTACCAGAGCTTGATGGGTCAGATCCATCCACAATCAGCATATAAAGTTTTCCCCTAGGCCGTTAATATCTCAAAACCAGTTTCAGTNNAAACCCCGGAACAACCCGGGATTTAATCAGGTAAAGCATATTACCTCGGCATATGGTCGGGGTCGACTGCCATGCACCACTACCATGGCTTGATCGGTCAGAGCCGTTCATTTCCCTTACGCCGTTAATATTTCAAAACCAGTTTCAGTTACCCGGACCGTATGTTCCCACTGC
>DHCD01000016.1:0-21490 GCA_002398105.1 Syntrophomonas sp. UBA4911 | reverse complement strand
TTATCATCCAGCACCCGGCACTTATAAGTACCGGCATTTATCATTGGTTCGACCGTAAATACCATGTTGGGAACCAGCACCATACCACAGTCTTTTTCCCCATAATGCTGCACAAAAGGCTCCTCATGAAATTCCAGTCCTACCCCATGCCCGCCGAAGTCCTGCACCACCGAATAACCAAACTTGCGGGCATACTGCTCAATGGCAAAGCCGATATCCCCTATCCGGTTATAGGGACGTACCTGTTCGATCCCCAGGTACATACATTCCCGGGCCACTTTGACCAGCTGCCGGGCCTCAGCGGAGGGGTCGCCGACAAGGTACATGCGGCTGGTATCCCCGTAATAACCATCCAGAATACAGGTCACATCTATATTCATAATATCCCCGTCCAGTAAAATCCTGGAGCCGGGGATGCCGTGACATATGACCTCATTTAAGGAGGTGCAAACACTTTTAGGGTAGCCGTTATAATGCAGAGTAGCCGGATAAGCCCCGTGAGCCAGCATGTATTCATGCACCCAGGTATTTATGGCCTCGGTGGTCATACCCGGAACGATTATATCCTCCACTTTATCCAGAATCTCCTTGCTTAACTGACAGGCCCGGCGGATTCCGGCAATTTGCCGCTCATTTTTAATGATATCCCGGGGCGGGATTATATAACCTTGTTTCTCCATCTCTTCCAGGCGCAGATCCATCTCCAGATGACACTTTTTATACTTGTTGCCGCTTCCGCACCAGCAAAGACTGTTACGCGTTAATTTCACAGCTATAACCTCCGAGCAATTTTTTTATCATACTTTCCAGCCGCCGTCCAGGCCAATCACCTGACCATTAATATAAGCGGCGGCTGGGGATAAGAGAAAAAGGCAGACAGATGCTATATCCTTCGGGGTTGCCAGTCTTCCCAGAGGGATGTCGGCTGCCAGGGCAGTCATTTCATCAGGATCCAGTTCCTGATTGAGCATATCGGTTTGTACCGGTCCTGGGGCAAGAGCATTAACGCAAATTCCGGAAGACCCAAGCTCTGCCGCCAGAGAACGGCTCAGGGCAATAAGCCCGCCTTTGGCGGCAGCATAGACCGCTTCACAGGAAGCCCCCCTTAAACCCCAGATGGAAGCTATATTTACTATACGTCCAAAGCGTTTTTTTATCATTGCCGGCAGGGCCTGACGGCTGCATAAAAAAGCTCCTTTAAGGTTGATGTCCATTATTTGCTGCCACTCGGTTTCACTGGTCTCCGTAAGCAAACGTTTCAATGAAACTCCGGCATTATTAACCAGGAGGTCAACCGTTCCCCATTCGGCCTCTATACGGGCAAACATCGCTTCAACTTCCCGACTCCGGCTGATATCGGCTCTGACTGCCATGGCCCGGCAGCCCCGGGCAGTTAAATCTTCAAGCAGCCGCAAGGCCTCCGGCTCGGAAGTATGGTAATTGATAACGGTTGCCGCCCCTGCCGCCGCCGCCGCCCGGGCAACTTCAGCCCCGATTCCGCGGCTGGCACCGGTAATCAAACAAATATGCCCCTTGAGGCTGTATGGTTCTGCCGGCAAAGAATATTCCCCCCTGCATAATGCAGTTATGCAAAAGATTTTCAGCACCAAATAAAAATGCCTCTATAAGCAGCTTATAAAGGCATTTAAATCATTATATTAGGTGGCGGAGAAAACCATGTGACTGGTATAAACCCCATATAGACCTTTGTTAAGGAAAACCACCTGATAAATTGACTAAGCGAAAAGGGAAATTAACCTAAAAAATAACCGCTGAAAACGCAACCTAATGACCTTTAGACCTAAGAATTCGGTAATCTTAAGTTCTCCGCCACCGTTAATTATATTATATTCATTATCTGTCCCCAATACAACTCCGGATATAAAAACGCGACTATTTTTTTTTGAGCTATCAGCCATGAATAAGCCCGGGCAGACACCTGGTACATATCCACCGGGCTTCTCCTCCGTGTTTAAGAGGAAGCAGCCAGGCCTGATCTTCACTCATCCCGCATTGCATACATTTCTGCGGCTTATAGTTACGGGGACGGGTGAGGGAAATCTTTTTAACCGCTTGTTCAGAGAATTCAGGGGCCTCGCGGTTTTCCAGGGACAGGGCCCCGGTCGGACATGCTCCGAGACAGAACCCGGCCCCATCGCATAATTCTTCCTTGATCACCCGCGCCTTGCCGTCTATCAGCTCCAATGCACTTTCGGCACAGGGACTTATGCAGGCTCCGCAGCCGTTACATAATTCTTCATCTATCTTGACTATAGTTCTGGTAGCCACTTCCATCCTCCTTTACTGCGCAGCTTGAATCGTGGTTTTTATGATTTAATCATAATAAGCAGCATTTTAAACTTCTGTACGGCATTTAAGGCATGGGGCTGCCCGGCAGGCATGATTATCATTTCTCCCTCCTGCAGGATATGTGACTGCCCGGCAATTATCACTTCGGCTTCTCCCTCCAATATTGATACCATAGCATCAAAAGGAGCGGTGTGTTCGCTTAAACCCTGCCCCCGGTCAAAAGCGAACATGGTTACCGTACCGGTAGGACGTGCAATAAGGGTCTTGCTGACTACGGCATCGGTCTGGTAACTTATTAACTCCGCCGTCTTTATTTTAGCAGCCATAACAGAATTCAAGACCTTTATATCCTCACTCATACTATTCCTCCTAATTATACGCAGATTAACGCAGATCCATTAATAAAAGAACAGGCCCGGAATTTATTAAAGTTTTTGCCGCCTTCTTCCCCCTAAATTTCCTGAACTCGCGTCAAAAATATAGCCGAACCGCCGGACTATTTTCATTGCTGTTGCTTGCCTGCTTGCTTGTTTGCTTGTGCCCTATGGGTATGCCCTGCGGGTACGACTGCGGTCCATAGGGGTTAATCGGTTTAACGGGCAACAGCCTTCGCTATTGCCCGTTTCAATGCTATTAGGACAAGATAGCCTCTAAATCAGCATCAGCATTAGTGATTGGTTTTATACTATAATTCTCTACCAGCACATTGAGTACGGCGGGGGTGATAAAGGCCGGAAGAGTAGGCCCCAATCTTATATTTTTGATTCCCAGATAAAGCAGGCTCAAGAGTATGGCCACCGCTTTCTGTTCATACCAGGAAAGTACCAGGGACAGGGGCAGATCATTTACTCCGCAATCAAATGCCTGGGCCAGAGCAAGGGCAATCTGTACAGCCGAATAAGCGTCATTGCACTGCCCTAAATCAAGCAGCCGGGGAATACCGTCAATGTCTCCCAGTTTCTGGTCGAAGAAGCGGTATTTGCCGCATCCCAGGGTTAATATCACCGTATCCTGCGGGGCTCTTTCCACTATCTCACGGTAATAACTGCGTCCTGCCCGGGCTCCATCACAGCCGCCGACCAAGAGGAAATGGCGGATATGTCCGCTTTTAACTCCCGCAATAACCTTGTCGGCAACACCCAGAACAGCATTATGAGCGAACCCGCACATAACGCTGCCCGCATCCTCCTTCTCGGTAAAACCGGGCATTTCCAAAGCCATCTGTACTATCCCGGCAAAATTGTCCTCATTTACATGGGGCGCCCCCGGCCAGGATACCGGTCCGGTAGTAAAGATGGAATTGATATAACTATCCCGCGGTTCTTGTATACAGTTGGTAGTCATAAGAATCGGACCCGGGAAATTGGCGAATTCCTTACGCTGGTTTTGCCAGGCGGTGCCGTAGTGACCGTAAAAATGTTCATACTTTTTCAGCTCGGGGTAACCATGAGCAGGGAGCATCTCCCCATGGGTATAGACGTCAATCCCCTTGCCCTGAGTAGCCTCCAGTATGGCCTTCAGATCCCCCAGATCATGTCCGGAAACCAGGATGCACTTGCCTGTCCGGTGTCCCAGCAGCACCTTAGTAGGAACGGGATGACCGAAACTGATGGTATTGGCACGGTCCAGCAGCTCCATACAGATGACATTAACTTCTCCGCAGCGCAGAACCAGGTTGAGCCAATATTGCAGGTCATCGCTATGCTCTCCAATGACTGCCATGGCTTCATGTAAAAAAGCATAAATGCGCTCATCCTCATATCCCAGTCTGCAGGCATGATAGGCATAGGCGGCAATGCCTTTAAGTCCATAGACCAGTATCTGCTGCAGGGATTGAATATCAGGATCAGCCTTTTTATCCGTCAGCATACCCATCTGTTCGCCTTGCTTGATTAAACCGCCCAGGTCAGACGGTATATCATTGTCAACCTCAAGCTCGTTTTCGTTCAAAACCCGGCGCAGTGCCGCCGTTAACCGGGAAGACTTTTTAATGTACTCGCTTATGCTTTCCGGGTCAAAGTTTACATTGGTAAGGGTAACGAAGAGACCCTCCAGGGTAAAGCGGTTTACCTCCTGGTCAGTGACGCCTGCCTGGCGAGCTTTAAGTGCATAGACACTCAGTTTTCTCAGAGAATGCAACAATAAGTCCTGCAGGGCTGCGGTATCGGCATCTTTACCGCATACTCCCACAGCCGTACAGGCAATCCCCTTACTGGTCTGTTCACACTGGTTGCAATACATTACAATTCCTCCCCTTTTATGATATTTAGGATGTTTTTTGTCAACAATTAGAGTAAAGAATCCTTACCTCCGGCAATTAATTCGCTAACATGTCGGCCAGACTCTCTTTGCGCAGTTCGTCCAGCATAGCTTGCTGAGCCCGGGCCAGATTACGGGAAACCGGACATCCCGGCTGGTTGGGACACTTATACCCCGGTGCCAGGCATACATTCAAGGCTATATTCCCCTCCACCGCTGATATGATATCCGCCAGGTAAATTTCACCGGCATCACGGGCCAGGGTAATACCGCCATATGCCCCCCGCTGGGTATTGACCAGACCGGCCACAACCAGCAGCTTTAAGGTTTTCTTTAAGAAATCCTCGGGGATATCCTGCTTCTCAGATATAAAGCGAGTGGATATATACTCGCCCCGGGGTGCCCGAGCCAATTCCAACATAGTGCGTATAGCATACTCGCTTTGTCGGGTGATCTGCATAATTTTCTACCTCATTGTTGACTTTATTCATCCCTTTTGTTCACTATAAACTTGGGCCGAATTCTTGTCAAGTCATAGTTTATGTTTTATCAGACAATAAAATAATTCTATTGACAATATCCTGGTAATTTTGATAATGTTTTAGGTAATTAGCTAGAATTTTCTGAATATTCCTCCAATATCTATCTAAATCAATCCTTTATGCAGCACAACTCGTATTCCTGTCCATAACGGCTTAACAGGTATTAGCTGATACCTTTAAAGCATATTAATATACCCAGGAGGTGATAAAAAAATTTAATCAGGTCAGTTACCTAAAAAAAATGGGAGAGGGAGGAGTTGCTGATGTCGTCTAATGAACATGGCGCCTGGGCCAGTCCCGCACCTGCAGGACTGGTAGCACTGGCGATAGCTTGCTTTTGTTTTTATGCCTTATTAGGAGGTAAAGTGGATCATTCCTGTATACCCCTGCTGGGGATATGGTTATTGGGAGGTTTTTTCGTTCAGGTTATTGTTGCTATTATTGAATTGAAGGGTGGTCATCTGACCGGCGGCAATGTCTTTCTTTTCTTTTCGGCATTCTTTATGCTGGTTGGGGGAGTGGAGTTTATCTTTAAGTATTTTGCAGCTGCTAATGGTTGGGCTGTAGACGCCCGAATAGATGGATGGGCCTGGTTGGTTCTCTGGATTATTTTAATGATGTGGACTCCAGCTTATTTGAAACAATCACCGCTGGTTATGAGTCTGGTAGTGCTGGCTCTTGATGTAGGCGTCTTTTTTGTAGCCTTTATGGATTTACAGCTTATTGCCCGCACCTACTCCAGTGTAGCCGCTATATTCCTTCTGGCCGGGGGCATTTTCGGCATATATGTAGCTTCAGCTATAATTCTTAATACGTCCTTCGGCAAAGATGTTTTGCCTATGCCGGGACCCATCTTAAAATAGATGTATTAATTTAAAACGTTTTTAGCGGGGGCTTTTCAGCTCCCGCTTTGTTGAGCCAGGCCATGTATAGCCCGAATCACGGCTTCAGCTTCAGCCTGGGTGGTGAAATATCCCGGGCTGAGTCGACAGGACCCCCTCTCCAGGGTACCGATAACCTGATGGGCCAGAGGAGCACAATGCAAGCCGGAACGGGTTACCACCCCATAAAGGTAATCCAGCTGCATGCTTAACTCGCCGCAATCCAGGTTATCAATGTTAAAAGCGATGACTGCCGTCTGTTTGGTGCTGTCACCCGGTCCGTACAATTTAACCCCCTTGATTTCCCGGAGTCCGCTAAGAAGCATAGCGGTAATCTCCTGTTCATGCCGGCAGATATTATCCCGTCCGGTTTGCAGAATAAACTCGACCCCGGCCAAAAGTCCTACTATACCCGGGGTATTGGGAGTTCCGCTTTCCAGACGATCCGGCATGAATTCAGGGTGTTCAAGATGCTCGGAAAAGGAACCGGTTCCGCCTTCCTTGAGAGGCTCGATTTCAATTCCGGGGGCTACATAAAGTCCGCCTGTACCTTGTAAACCAAGCAATCCTTTATGACCGGTAAAAGCAAGTATATCTATATTCTGCTCTACTACGTCCAGAGGCAATATTCCTGCGCTTTGAGCGCTGTCCACTACGAAGACCAATCCATTTTCCCGGCATATCTTACCTGCCTGGGCTATGGGCATAATAGTACCGGTGAGGTTGGAAGCATGCAGCATACACACCATGCGGGTGTTAGGCTTTATAGCCTTGCGTATATCCTCCGGATCAAGACTGCCGTCATCCGCACAAGGGACCGCCGTCCATTCGATCCCCCGCCGGGAAAGCGCATACAAGGGCCGGGCTACAGCATTATGTTCCATACTGGTACTTATTACATGGTCGCCAGGATGAAGAAAACCTTTTAATGCTATGTTCAAAGATTCGGTTATATTGGCAGTAAAGGCAATCTGTTCGCTGTCCTGGATATTAAAAAGCCGAGCCAGTGCTTCTCTGGCATCAACCAGTATAGATCCTGCCTTTAAAGTGGCCTGGCTGCTTCCCCGCCCCGGATTCCCTCCCAGGCTGCGATTAAAATAGTCGACTGCGGTATAGACATTCTCCGGTTTAGGATAGGTAGTGGCCGCGTTGTCCATATATATCATTGTAAATGTTCTTCCTTCCTCTGCACCTCGCCCTCTGCCTGCAGAAACACTGTCGGTCGAAGGTAGGGATATAATTAAGGATGAAAAGAAATAAAAACCAGGGAAAGAGTTTCCCTGATCGCCTTACAGGGTAATACTGCGTCCTGCCGTGGTTATGATTTCCAGAGCCGTATACATGTTGGTAACGCTGCCCACTGCCAGTTTATCTTTGGCCTGATAAAAGTCCAGGCAGGTACCGCAGGAGAGAATTCCAACTCCTTTTTCCTCCAGTACATTCAGGATATCAAGTACCGGTGAGCCTTCAATAGTCAGGAAAATGCCGCTGTTCATAAATATGATATGGGTAAGCCGGGTATCCAATTCATTCAGACTGAATAAGAAGCTTTTCATCAGCACCTGACCCAGTTCAGCTTCCCCCTGCCCGAAAAGGTTGCTGCGGATCAGAACGGCTAACTCCTCTGCATTAGTACCATCCACCTCATCAGCGTCAGCCATTCTGGTCATATGAATATAATAGTCGTTATCCTTTTGTTCCACTTCGGTTTCATAGCCCTGGCTTTGAGCCAATTTGCTGACATTTTCCAAAGCTACCGTCTGGTTAACTATAGTGACAATGTCATCGCCTCCAGGCTCTCCCATGGCTCTCTTGGTCATAATAACCGGCTGCGGGCAGTTAAGCCCCCTGGCATCTACAATTTTACCCATTATTGAACCACCCTTTCAATTAAATTGCTGCTCCGCCCCCAGCAGGGCAGCACCCAACGCTCCTGTGAACTGGCACTCCTCCGGTATTATAAGCCGGCACCCCAATTCTTCCTGCAGAGCACGGCGTACTCCCGGATTGCGTGCCACTCCTCCGGTAAAAGCCACTTCACCGGAGATGCCAATTCTTCTCACCATAGCCGCCACTCTTCTGCCCACCGATTGGTGCAATCCGGCAATTATACCGGATTTGGATGTACCCCGGGCCAGCAAACCGATTATCTCGGATTCAGCAAAAACAGTGCACATGCTGTTGATGGAGACTGTTTTATCGGAGTCTTCATTTTCCCCCAACTCACTTACATCCAGCCCCAAAGCATTTGCCATTACCTGCAAAAAGCGACCGGTTCCGGCGGCACATTTATCATTCATGGCAAAATCAATTACCCGGCCCTGCTCATTGAGCCGGATTACTTTACTATCTTGCCCGCCAATATCGACTATGGTTCTCACCGCAGGATAAATCTCAGCCACCGCCCGGGCATGGCATTTTATTTCGGTTGCTGCCTGACCGGCGCCGGCAATAGCAATCCTGCCATAACCGGTTACAACTATATCATCCACCTGTTCCCGCTTACGTCCGGACAGTTCTAATAATTCGCTTATCAGCTTTTCACCGGCATCCCGCGGACTCCAGCCAGTTGGTACCATAGCCCGGTGCATGGTATCTTTATCCAGTATTACCCCTTTGGCTGCAACTGATCCGATATCAAGACCAACGACCAACATCAGGCCACCATCTCCAACAATGCTTCAATGCGAATTTTTAATGTCTCCAAATCAGAAGAAGAATAATCGCTTTCCAGGTGCAGATAAGGGAGGCCATTGCCTCTTACCAGTTTACCCACTTCGAAAGCTTCAATATTATAAGTATGGCAGGCTTGCCAGGTCAGGTCAACAACCGCATCAGCCCGGAATTCTTTTATCATGCGCTGCAATAATTCTAACCGATAAGGATTGGGGCTCATGCAGGAGCAAGGTATAGACATGTATTTTTGAGCTAAGGCAACTATGGGATCGCTGAGTCCGGTATCAGTCTGCAATTCCAGCGTCTTATAACCGGAACAATTCTCCATGGCTACAATGCAGCCTCCGGCTTCTTCCACCAGACGTATAACCTTCTCCGATCCTACCCCTACCGGGCAACCGGTAAGCAGCACCCGGGGTTTTGGGGCAGAACCCGCCTGTCGGCTGGCTGCCAGTTCTTCCTGTAACTCCTTAAGCATAGAAAACATCCTGTCTTTATCGCTGCTAAAATTCCTGGACCAGGTAACAGTGAGCAAATCCAGACCGCTCAATACCGGCTCTCCCTTATTTAAGTCACATATAGCTTTTACGGCAGCCGTTTCCCGGTTTACCTTATCAATCGCTTCCCATAATTTTTCTTCAGTTATCTCTACCCCCAGCTCTGTTTCCAAAACAGAACGTAAACGTCTCAGTTCAGTAATCCATAGCTTCAGCGCCGCATCCAGCTGATGCAGATGAGGCAGCTGCATCACATGTACCGGCTTGATGTCCTGCATGATCTCGAACATTTTTTTCTTGCCGTCACAGGTAGTCTCCCCGATAATAAGGTCGGAAAAATGAAAGAAGGGGCAGGTATCGGTAGCGGCAAAGCCATAGGATGACTTGATCAACGGGCAAAGATTACGCGGCAGCACTTCTTCCGCTGCGGCAATCGGTTTTTCACTGGTGCCGCAGAGGCTGACCGGAATAGCTCCTGCCGCCAGAATCATCTCCTGAGGACAATAGGTGCAATAGGTGCCGACCACTTTTTGCCCCCCGTCTTTGGCTTCCTTGATTTTTATCAGGCTGGTTTCTCGAATATGCGTAAAATCCTCTACATTTATAGTCATGAGTGCAACCCCTCTTCCCCTTTTACCCTAAATATATCACATGCAGCATTATATTTAAAATAACCTGGAGTTATATATCAGAGGGGTTGACGGATACGCAGGCAGCTACTTCAAATTATCTTTCCATGTACTGCCAGCCAAATACAGGGTGGGTCAGTTGAAGTCTTCTCCACCCGATGACGCTCCCCCGCAGGCAGTAAAACCCAGTCTCCTGCCTTAAGGGTCAGCTTGCGCCCTTCTTCCCATAGCAGTTCGGATTCGCCCTGGAGAAGCACCACCCATTCATCCCGCTCCTGTTCATACCAGAATCCTGGTGGCGAAGACTGCCCGGCAGATATAATGCGCTCAATCAGAATCCCTTGATCCGGTATAAGGGCTTCATTTATTTCATGAGCAGGAATTTTATCCGGAAGGGTAAAAATATTATTCACTTTCTCACCTCACCTGGCAATATAACTAATAGTGTTGCCCAGGCGTAGTCTGGGCGGCGGAATATTTATGCATCCAAACTCCACGCTATAACTATCTACTATTTTCATATTTGGTTGCGGACCGGCGGCCCGCATTTCTTTAAGTCAGCTTTTTGCCTGATGATTTAACCAGTCCAGGATTTCCTCCCGGGATTTGCCTTCCAGCTGCATTTCGAAAGCCGCGTCCAGTATCCGGCGGAAATGATTTCCCGGCTTCATGCCCAGGGCAATCAAATCTTTTCCCCCCAGCCACGGCACTATCCCTCGTTCCGGATCCAGACCCAGGCTCTTTATCCTCTGGGTTAACCATTCCCGCACCGGCTCAAAGTCCCTTTCCCGGCCCCGGCCCTTAAAATCAGCTTCCGCCAGCAGCAGCAGTTCCCGGACATTGATCCGATTGACCAGTTTTCTGATAGCCTTATCGCTGACCTTATCCCGGGTTTTATATAGCAAAACCGGATGCATATGTTCTCTTATCAGTTTGCTTACAGCAGCAGTAAGATTGCCGGCCGCATTAAGCTGATTAAGAAAGACCCGGGCCAGCTTTTCACCTTCCAGGTCATGTCCGTAGGCGGTAATTTTGCCCTCCCGGGTGCGGGTAGTCGCGGGTTTGCCGATATCGTGCAGAAGCGCGGCGAACATCAGAGCCTCGGGGTGACGTGATTGCTGCTTAAGGCCGGCAGCTACATCAACCACTTGTAAAGTATGTTCCCAGACGTCGCCTTCAGGATGATTAGCCGGTGATTGCTTACAGCCAATAAGGCTGAAGAGCATAGGATGCCGGCGTTTTAATATCCCGGTTCCCCGCATGTACCTCAGTCCGATTGAGGGGTGGGAGGAAAGGAGGAGCAATTTGCGCAGTTCCTCCATAATCCGCTCCGGTTTTATATACTGAAGCGGGCACCGCTTGATTAAATCCAGGGTGACCGGGTTGATAGCAAAATCAAGCCGGGCTGCCAGTTGCACTGCCCGGTAGGCACGTAAAGGATCAACGGCAAATACATCTGCACTGGTGTGACGGATAATTCTCTTTTCCAGGTCCTCCTGTCCCCCTGAAAAATCAAGGATTTCTCCGCTTAAGACATCCATCATCATGGCGTTGATGGTAAAATCGCGTCGGGCGCATGCGTCCCGGTAGCTGGCAGAGGCCTCTTCCGGCACGGTAAAATCCCACTGCGGGTTATTCTTAAGCTTGATTACCGGAAAGGATCTGCCTACTACCACGCCTCCTCCGTAATTAACCAGGATGGAAAGCAGCTCTTCCCGGGTCAGCGAGAAGACTTCTATATCAATATCTTGTCCGCTTGCCGCTTCGCCCAAGAGCAGACGGTCGCGGACATAACCGCCGGTATAGAAGGCCTTTCCTCCGTGAGCAGCTATATCGCGGGCAATAGCTTTAATCATATAAGTCAATCCTCATCCTGCTCCGGGCGTCGGCAGGCATATTTGCTACTTAGTTTTTTCTTGTCTTTATGGTACCCGCAGCCGCTTAAAAGAATCCCCCGCATATCCCGTACCTTGATCCGATTAGGATCAATAGTCGTCCTTTTCTTTTCCGGGGTTGAAACATTCAGCAGGCGTTTTCTCTTTCGGGCCATACTCCACCCCTCCTGCAGAAAAGCATAGCTTATTCAACTTAAATATTTAACAAAAAAGCCCCCGTAGCTGCGAGGGCTTCCGTATTATTCGGTTTATGGCTTGGCCACCAGGGTCAGTTCCAAGGTCACTTTTTTACCCTGCCGGAGCAATTCCACACTCAGTTTATCTCCCACCTTTTTACGTTCCACTGCCGTCTGAACATCGCTCCCTGAGGTAATTGCTTTTCCATCCAGCTTCTGGATGACATCCTCGGACCGCAATCCTCCTTTGGCTGCCGGGCTACCCGAGGCAACCTCCACTATCACTGCGCCCTGGGTATCTGCGGGCAACCCCAGTTCATTGCATATTTCCTCGTTTAAGTCGAGCATACTTATACCCATATAAGGCCGAATAACCTTCTGCCCATTCATAAGTTCCTGCAAGACTCCTTTAGCGGTGTTGATCGGAATGGCAAAACCGATTCCCTGCGCCTGGGCATTAACTGCGGTATTAATGGCAATCACCTGCCCCGCCATGTTCAGCAGAGGCCCGCCGCTGTTACCCGGATTTATAGCTGCATCAGTCTGAATCAGATTTTTATAATTGCGATCCTCAATGGTAACAGGTCTCCCTTTAGCCGATACCACACCGGTAGTAACCGTGTGATCCAATCCGTAGGGCTGACCGATAGCCACTACCCAATCCCCCACTCTCATTTTATCGGAATCACCCAGGGGTATAGTAGGATAATCCTTACCATCAATTTTCAGCACCGCCAGATCCAGTTCGTAGTCCTGCCCTACCACCTGGGCGGGAATGTTCTCTTTCCCCCCAGTCAGTTTGACCGTTATCTGATCGGCATTGTTTATTACGTGCTGATTGGTGATTATATAACCGTCAGCCGAGATAATAAAGCCGGTGCCGATACCTTTTTCATAGCGAGACTGTGGCGCCGACATGCTTCCTCCAAAAAACTCGCGGAAAAAAGGATCATTCATAAAGGGATCGGACATTCCCGAACTCACTTTGATCCTGGCCTCAACATTAACTACCGCCGGCCCTGCCTTTTCTGCAATATCCGCTACCCCCATGGGCAGGGATGCTGCCGCACTGGCAGTGTTAACCGGTACTTTATTTTCAATCAGGTTATCCGAATTGGTTCCAAACAGACCGGATAGCAGCGGGATTCCGGTATTTTCCGCTACAATACTCCCTCCCAGAAGAAAACCGGCCAAAAGGACTCCAACTACAGTAATAATCCAGGTTTTTCGCATCATAACAACTCCTTTCGCCAAGCTTAATTGTTCAACATTGTGATATCGCCCCAATAGAAACTATATATCAAAATCATCCCCCAGGGTCAAGGAAAATTATCCTAATCAAATATTATTTTTATTCCCTCCCGCTTCTTTTTGCATATCCTGCAGCCGTTTATCCATCTGGGCCAGTCGGGCGCAAAGCCCGCTGATTTGTTCACTGCAATCGCTTCCTTCTTTAAAAGATTGATAGATAATATCACCCAGTTCAGCCTTTAAATTGTAGATCTCATTTTCCAGATTAGCGATGTTTAATTTGAGCTTACCTATATTAAGCATCCGGCCTGATTGGCGGGCCAGGAAATAAGCTGAGTTCTCAAGAATGTTACGCTTTTCCATAAGAATCACTCCTCTTACTAAGATTTTAATTCATACCTTTTCGCTGTCAAGTAAACAACAGAACCACAAATGCATCAAAGATACACCAGGGACATGCACACGATTGATATAAACCTAATACATTAGATTAAACATTAAGTTAGCCGACTGCAACTTTCTTACCCGCCGCAAGCTTTTTAAAGCACTACTCAGAAAGAAAGGTCCGGCAATTAAAAGAGGTGAAGATAATATATGCACTCTTCCTTATCCCTGGCAGATATCCCGGTCGGAAGCAGTGCCCGGATTACAAGCATCGTAACTATCGGCCCTAATCGGCGCCGACTGCTTGATCTGGGCCTGGTGCCCGGTTCCCGAGTGGATAGCATCCGCCGCAGCCCGGCAGGGAACCCGACTGCTTATTGGATTAAAGGTACGGTTATAGCCCTGCGCAATGAAGATGCCAGTCAAATTCTGGTAGATACGAGAGGAGTATTTTAATGACAGTTAACTGCCATATCGTTTCAACCGAACCTGGTAAAGATAATCCAACGGTTCGCAATCATTTTATTATAGCCCTGGCTGGCAATCCCAATGTGGGCAAGAGCACCGTATTCAATCGTTTGACCGGTATGAAACAACATACCGGAAACTGGCCGGGGAAAACGGTAATCAAGGCTGAAGGGACATTTTACCATCGCAATCGCCGCTATACCCTGGTAGATCTGCCCGGTACTTACTCCCTGCACGCCGGTTCTGCTGATGAGCAGGTAGCGCGTGATTTCATCTGTTTTTCCCGGCCCGATATTACTCTGGTAGTATCTGATGCCACCTGTTTGGAGCGCAACCTGAATCTGGTATTGCAAGTATTGGAAATTACCAGTCAGGTCGTACTCTGCGTTAATCTCATGGATGAAGCCAAAAGAAAAAGGATTCAGGTGGACACTGAAAAGCTGGCCCAGGAACTGGGCATCCCGGTAGTGGGTACAGCAGCCCGCAGCGGTCAGGGTTTGAACAGGCTGAAGAATGTTCTTGGGGATATGGTTGACGGAAAAATCGTTACCAGTCCCCGATGCGTAGTCTATGATCAGGAACTGGAATCATTGGTACAGCAAATTGAACCCAGATTGGCGATATATATGCCCAACTGGGTCAACCGCCGCTGGGTGGCATTGCGTTTGCTGGAAGGCGAATTTAATCTTCTTAACCATATCCCCCACAATGCATTGATGGATTATCCCCGGGGAGAAATAAAGGAGGATGGGGCTCTGTGTCTGCTATAAGCGAGCAAAAAATCCCGGTGCTGCGTGAATTGGAACCTCTTCTGCCTGCCAATGAAGCGGTTATAAAAGATCGTATAGTAAGCAGCATTTATCAACAGGCTGAAGCAATCTGCAGGCAGGCCGTAAAAACCGGGAAGCCCCCGGTCAACCTTGATGCCAGGCTTGACGGCATTCTTACTTCCCGTTGGCTGGGTTTCCCTATTATGCTGCTTCTATTGGCTCTGGTTCTCTGGATTACTATAACCGGAGCCAATTATCCTTCGCAATTATTGGCCGGCGGCTTATTCTGGTTAGAAGAACAGCTTGCCAGCCTTTTTATGGCCTGGGGAGCACCGGCCTGGCTGTATGGGATACTGATTCTGGGAGTCTACCGTACTCTGGCCTGGGTGATAGCTGTCATGCTTCCCCCTATGGCCATATTCTTCCCTCTTTTTACCCTGCTGGAGGATCTGGGCTATTTGCCCCGAGTGGCTTTTAATATGGATAATCTTTTCCGCCGGGCCGGGGCCCACGGTAAACAGTGTCTGACCATGTGCATGGGCTTCGGCTGTAATGCTGCCGGGGTCACATCCTGCCGTATTATTGACTCTCCCCGGGAACGATTGATAGCTATCCTTACTAATACCTTCTCGGTCTGTAACGGCCGTTTTCCCACCCTAATCGTCCTGGCGACCATCTTTATGGGCGCTCTGGTGGCTCCGGCTTACAGCTCCATGCTTGCGGCCCTGGTAGTGGTTGGCATAATAATGACAGGGATAGTGGTCACTCTGTTTATCTCCTATTTGTTATCCCGTACCCTGTTACGGGGAGTTCCTTCTTTTTTTGTATTGGAGCTTCCTCCTTTTCGCAAGCCCCAATTAGGCCAAATCATTATCCGTTCCCTGCTGGACCGTACTTTGTTTGTACTGGGGAGAGCAGTAGTGATTGCCGCCCCGGCCGGAGCCCTGACCTGGATACTGGCCAACAGCTTTGTCGGTGATGTGAGTGTTTTCACCCGTCTTACCAGCTGGCTGGACCCCTTGGGTCAGATCATGGGGATGGATGGCATTATCCTGATGGCCTTTCTCCTGGGATTACCTGCCAATGAGATCGTTTTACCTATAATTATTATGGGTTATATGTCAGCCGGTTCCATGCTGGAACTGGATAGTATGAGCGCATTACGAACCCTGTTGCTTGATCACGGCTGGACCTGGATCACCGCCATTTGTGTAATGCTGTTTTCCTTGCTGCATTTTCCCTGCGGTACTACCCTTTACACCATTTTCAAGGAAACCCGCAGGGCGCGCTGGACGCTTCTAGCCCTACTGCTCCCCCTGATTCTGGGTATACTGACCACTTTACTGGTAAACCAGGGAGCTGGTTTGATCAAACTATAGCTGTATGCCGGTTATCTCTGCCCCTTGGAATCCGGGTTTAGAACACCCTGGAGCCAAGCGGTCGGGATACCGGCAGGGGAATACCCTCACTGCGGAATTATGACCGGACTTCGGCTGTACCGAAAAACCTTGCGGAGGTGTGATCTATGCAAGAAAAGCCACGTGAATTTCGAACTGTTCGCGGCTACCAGATAAAACAGCAGCAAACTAATCCCATTACGGCCAGCATGGAAGACTACGTGGAAATGGTTTACCGTCTGACCGATGAGAAAGGATATACCCGTATCGGCGACCTGGCAGCGGCTCTGAATGTACAGCCGCCTTCAGCCAGCAAAATGGTGCAGAAGCTGGCTGAAATGGGGTATGTCCACTTTGAAAAGTATGGGGTAATTGAATTAAGCTCCAGCGGTTACTCATTGGGCGCCTACTTGCTCCAAAGACACGAGACCCTGGAGCGCTTTTTCAAAATGCTGGGGGTACATGAAGGCTTGCTGGAAGAAACCGAGAAAATTGAGCATTATATCAGTCCGGAAACCGTAAAGAAAATAATGTCCCTGGTGGCATTTATGGAAAACAATCCGGAGTGGCTGGAAGCTTTTCAAAGCTTTGGCGATGGTTAAAGAAAAGATTCCGGCCCCATATGGTTAAACTGATATAATCTAATTAAGCTCCTACTGCCGGAACTCTGTTGGGATGCATAAATATGCGGGAGGTTTTAAAATATGAAGGTCAAAGAAGATTTTTATTCCGATTTGGTTGAACGTTTCAAAGCGATAGTCGAAGCCCACCACCTTTTAGAAGAGGAAATCGTTATTACCGGGCGGACACTGTCGGTAGAGGAAGCCATCGGTAATCCTGAGCGCCGAGACTATCCTATTATTAAAGGGAAAGAAAAACTGATGCAGGCTGAATTCAAGGGGGCAAAGGGGCAGGCTTTCACCGATATGGCAGGAGATTTCAGGGGGAGTTTGCAGGAGGTGCTGAATAATCCGCTGGAAAGCAATTTTGACCGGGCCGTTCTAATAGCTGCCATGAATGCCATATGCCGCTACCTGGGCTTGATTGAAAAAACCATCCACTGCCATGACCAGCAGCCGGAGCAGTGTGCCGAAGAACTGGTGACATTTATCCGCCGGGAATACGGCTCCCCCAAAATAGCTCTGATAGGCTATCAGCCGGCCATGTTGGACAAGCTGGCCGCCGTCTTTCCTTTACGGGCAGTGGATTTAGATCCTGGCAACATTGGAAAAACTAAATCAGGGGTACGGATTGAAGGTTATGAATCAACCGCTGAAGTGCTGGAATGGGCTGATGTCATTGTAGCCACCGGCAGCACGGTGGTAAACTCCACTATAACTGATTATTGCCGAGAAAAGCCGGCGGTTTTTTTCGGCACCACCGGGGCTGCCACCTGTCATCTGATGGGTCTGCAGCGCTTTTGTGCCCGCGGAGCATAGTCCAAGAAATAATAATATTATTATTGGAGGTAAAAGATGTTAAATTTCAATCTGCATTTTCCCACCCGTATCTGTTTTGGGCGAGGAAAAATTGAGGAGTTGGGCCGAGAAATATCGCGTTATGGTAATAAGGTGCTTCTGGTTTACGGCCAGGGCAGCATTAAACGCAACGGGCTATATGAGCAGGTTCTGCAGATCTTCAGGGATAACTCCATTGCTCATGTAGAAGTTTCCGGGGTTCAGGCCAATCCCAGGATCAGCAGTGTACGCCAGGGGGCAGAGCTCTGCAAGAAAAACGATATCCACCTGGTGCTGGCGGTTGGAGGAGGAAGCACGATTGACTGCGCTAAAATCATTGCGGCCGGCGCCGGTTATGAAGGCGATCCCTGGGATTTTTTCACCGGCCGGGCCAGGATAAGCCATGCCTTGCCGGTGGGCGCCGTATTGACATTGGCTGCTACCGGTTCCGAAATGAACTCCAACGCTGTTATCAGCAACGATGAAACGGCTCAGAAACTGGGGACCGCCAGTTCGGCATTGATTCCCCGATTTTCCATTCTCGACCCGGAGTATACCTTTTCGGTTCCTCCCGCCCAAACCGCAGCCGGAACGATTGATATTATGAGCCATGTATTTGAGCAGTATTTCAGTCCTACCCCGGATACTTTTATTCAGGACCGTCTGGCTGAGGCCATGCTGAAGACCTGTATCCACTATGGCCCCATTGCCATGGCCGAACCGGATAACTACGAGGCTCGAGCCAATCTGATGTGGGCCGGGAGCTTGGCTCTCAATGGATTGCTGAAAGCCGGCAAGCACACTGATTGGGCCACCCACGGTATTGAACACGAAATCAGCGCTCTCTATGACGTGACCCATGGCTTGGGCCTGGCCATCCTAACCCCTCATTGGATGCGCTATGTCCTGGATTCCCGAACTGCACCCCAACTGGCGGAATATGCCCGCAATGTATGGAACCTGGAAGGAGAAGAAATGGCGCTAGCCCGCGCGGGTATAGAAAAGACGGCCGAGTTTTTCAAATCACTTAATCTGGCCACCAGTCTAAGCGCCATAGGGGTAGAGGAAAACCGTTTAGCGGAAATGGCTGTGAAGGCAACTTCCGGGGGAGCTCTGGGAAGTTTTAAAAAGCTGGAATATCAGGATGTATTAAATATTTTGCAGGCGGCTTATGCCGGTTAACCGGTTGAGGATTTCATTACCGAAGTTCTGCGCTGCGGAAAGATCATGTTTCGGCTGACTCGTGCAGGCCAAAAATGCCCTACTTTATTGTCATTTTCCAGATGTCAATAAAGTAGGGCATACTTTTCAAGTAGTCTAAGCCTAAGCTCTTTTGCGCCCAATTCCGTACTTTTTTTATTAAGCTTGCCCCGGGGCCGAACACCGTTCCTCCGGCTTAACTGGTTTTTTCTGCTCGGGGGTATCACCGCGATTCTTTCTGCAGCCATTTCTCCATATTGCCAAAGGTTTCATCACTGATGCTGTGCTCCATTAGACAGGCATCCCGATCAGCAGTTACGGGATTAACCTGCAAAATTTCAACCAGAAAGCTTCTGATTACCCGATGCCGATGCCATACCTCTTTGGCTTTTTTCTCACCACTGGGAGTTAATAATACCGGACCATAACGATCCTGATAAACCAGGCCCTCGCGTCGCAGTGATGCAATAGCCTGGGTTACGCTGGGCTTGGCAAGGCTCATCCGTCTGGCGATGTCGCTTATCTTGGCAGTTCCATTTTCTTCTGCAAGCTGGTAAATAACCTCCAGGTAGTCCTCCCGTGACGGAGTCAAAGGTTGAGTCATCTGACAGCACTTCCCCGCTATGTTTTCAATACAATAAAGGTACTTTCCCGGATTATTACCTTTATATCTTTATTGTATCCATTATAGCATACGAACCCATAAGATTCGCAGCCGCAGAAAAATACTGATAGCATGCCGACTTCGAACGGAGGATGAGTCTCGGCTGCCGCCGAAGCGCTAAACTACCTGAGCCACACTTTCGCTGCAGTATCTTTCACGCAATTTGGGCTTTTCAATTTTGCCGGTGGGGTTACGCGGCACCTTATCAAAAATTACCCTCCGCGGTCTTTTATAGCGGGGTAAAGCCTCACAGAATTGCAGTATGGCTTCTTCACTGCTTTCCCGGCCCGGCTTTAGTTCTATTACCGCCACGGCAATTTCTCCCAGACGCCGGTCAGGCAAACCAATCACTGCCGCATCTTTAATGTCGCCATGGCTGCGGAGAAATTCCTCAATTTCAACCGGGTAGATATTTTCTCCCCCGGATATGACCACGTCTTTTTTGCGGTCTACCAGGTATATAAAACCGTCTTTGTCCATGCGGGCCATATCGCCGGTAAAGAGCCAGCCGTTTTTAAGCACCGCCGCCGAGGCTTCCGGATTGTTGTAATAGCCTTTCATAACCCCGGGGCCTCTAACGGTGAGCTCCCCTACCTTACCACGGGGAACAGGCCGGCCATGTTCATCCACAATTACCGCTTCCCAGTTAAAGCCTGGTACTCCAATCGCACCTACTTTATGAATATTATCCAGTCCCAGATGTACACACCCGGGACCGGTAGACTCGCTCAGGCCATAATTAGTGTCATACAGTTGGCTGGGGAAGTATTTCTTCCAGCGCTGAATCAAACTGGGGGGAACCGGTTGAGCCCCAATATGCATTAAACGCCACTGTTTCAGGCGGTAATCCTTTAGGTGCAGTTCCCCGCTCTCAATAGCATCCAGTATATCCTGAGCCCAAGGCACCAGCAGCCATACTATGCTTACCTGTTCTTCCGACACCGCCTCCAATATCCAGTCAGGCTTCACTCCACGCAGGAGTACGGCCCGGGAACCAACGATAAGGCTGCCGAACCAGTGCATCTTGGCTCCGGTATGATAGAGAGGCGGAATACACAGGAAGTTATCCTCCCGGGTTTGCAGGTGATGGCGATTTTCGGTAATACAGGCCGACACCAGACTGGAATGGGGGTGAAGAATTGCTTTAGGCGTGCCTGTGGTTCCAGACGTAAAGTAAAGAGCGGCATCATCATTATCACTAACCGCAATCCCCGGTTCATGCGTCGAGGACTCTTTTATCAGGCGGGTAAAACTTTCAGCCCCGGCCGGACAATTCTCCCCCACGAAAATGTAATGGTTTACCGCGGACAAGTTCTCCCGAATAGAGTCAACCCGTTCTATAAACTCAGGTCCATATACTAATAGTGAAACTTCAGCCGTATCCAGACATTTTTTGATTTCATCAGCCGTATAACGAAAATTAAGCGGCACTGCCAAAGCCCCGGTTCTAAGCACACCAAAATAAACGGGCAGCCATTCCAGGCAATTCATCATCAATAAGGCTACTTTATCACCTTTTTTAATTCCCCGGGCCAGTAAAGCGTTGGCAAAGCTATTGGCCATGTCATCAAACTGCTTCCAGGTAATCTCCCGGCGTGTTCCTGCCCCCGGATCGCGTTCAATTAAACTGATATCATCGCCAAAAGTCCTGGCATTGCGAGAAAGCATTTCTGTTATCGGCATAGTTATAATCCTCCTTAATGCTATGGGAACGGCTTTCAGGCTATATAAAACAAAAAGGCCCAACTCAGCGCAGAAAAGTTGAACCCGATAAAAAGCTATTATACTACCGTTCTTCCATCCTGCATTGTGATATTTCTTCACCCTAAATTAAACCGTAAAACCATACTACCAATATTATAACTATATGCTGCGGATTTGGGAATATCATTTGCAAAAATCTTCTCCTCCTAATCTCGCCCGCCAATCATTGTAAATTATGGATTCTATGCCACCGCCGCCCATAAATTATCGGAACAAGGAAATTCTATGCCGAACTTGGCCATTTTAGCCGACCTGCTAAATAGAAAATCT
>DHCD01000041.1:9150-24646 GCA_002398105.1 Syntrophomonas sp. UBA4911 | reverse complement strand
CTCTTTAAATCATTATTTCAGTTTCCTTATTAGGACTTATTGAATTTGGCGGCAGCTGCGGTCATTATGCAAATAGCAACAGGGCAACCCCTGCGATCAGCCATCCGGGTCTAGCGCCCTGCAGGCTTGACGTGGGAAAGTCATTCTTTAACTTAAAATGAATCATTTTTAGATATATGAATGAGCATTTAAGTGGTGTTTGTATGGTGTCAGGGACAATAGGAGGACGGCAGAGATGGATAAAAAGGGGAAATAAATATCAATAGAGCAAGCCTATGGCTATAATCTATAAGCTGGAGGCACTTATCATTGTTTCTTTCATGGTCAGAGTATTCCGCTTCCGGCTTTTCATTTTGCCCTTCTTTTCTTTAAGAGAAACACCGCTTTTCATGCGTAGTAATTTTATAGAAGGAGTTTGACGGGAGGTTGAGATTGTGGAATGTTCGCAGGCTGAGCTTGTTCAGGGCATAAGGAATACGGATTCGGCCGCCTATGAGTACATGATAGGGAAATACACGAAGATCGTTTACTGCCTTGCTTACAATATTCTGTCGAAGTCGCACAGCAAGGAAGACATAGAGGAATGCGTAGCCGATGTTTTTCTTGATGCCTGGATTAAGATAGCCGATTTTAATGAAGAAAAGGCGAATTTCAGAACCTGGTTGCTGATTCTGACCAAGTATAGGGCGCTAACCTATAAGCGTAAGAAACGCCTGAGCAATGTCGTGAATATAGAAGATTTCGAGCCTGAAGACGATGTCAATCTGGAAAAGCAGGTTTTATTGAGACAGGATCAGGAAGAGGTGATAAAAATAATCAATTCCTTTCCGGAGACCGATCGGGAGATATTTATCAGAAGATTCTTTCTGGGTGAAAAAATCAATGATCTGGCGGAAGTTTTCAATCTATCCCGGACTGCCATTGACAACAGGCTGCTGCGGGGAAGAAAGGCTATAAAGGAGGTTTTGCACCATGAATGAAGACAAAATGATCTCTGTGTTGAGTAATCTTGACGATGATCTGCTAGAAAAAGAGATAGACTTTCTTATGGGCGAAGTTGCATGCGATATGGAATCAATAAATAAAAAAGCTCAGCAAAAACTTGAAAAATATAAAAGGAAAACTAAATTTAAAAAACGCCTGCCCTATGCAGCAGCAGCTTGCCTATGCCTCATATGTATTAATACAGTGTATGCCGACGAAATATCCCAGGCAGTGAAGAGCTTTTTCAACAAAACCCCGGTATATTCAACCATGGTGGACGGTAAGGCATATTACCTGGAAAACAGCCTGGTGCTAGACGACAACTTGACTATCGACAGCATGATCGTTTCCGAAAGCGGTGTTGAAATGGAATGCACCTCCCAGTTAGCAAATAATATTCTGGGGGCTATGACAATAATCCCGGAAGATATTCCGGATGCTCAATATATCATAGGTGTTTATATGAAAGAGAGCAACAACAAGTACTACTTTACTTTTGCAGATGGCAAAGAAAAAAGCTTTAACATCATACCATTTAAAGATTTCGTTCTGCTGGTAAATGGTAAAACATATTCGATCACTCTAACCGAGGCAAAGAGTCTTAATGATGCCCAGAAGTTGACGGTCGGCCATGCGGCATCAAGTGAAGTCGACCTGGTCACAATCGGAGCCAATGGCATAGAAAAAAACGGCAAGCAAGCGGTTCAACTTATTGCATCTTTTAAGAATGAGGATATTAAACTTGGCGCCTTCGGACAACCAGTCGAGCCAACGGCCAAAATCAAGATTGAGAATCTGAGCGATGGCGGTCGGGTAGGTTCTTCAACTTCCTGGGATACAAAAGAAATCTACGCGACGGATAAATCCGGGGCCAAGCACAAGCTAACCGTCCCGACTGATGCTCATGCCTGGCCTATAACCACCTTTGAAACAGATGCCGCCATCGGCAGCCCACTCACGGTTAATCTGCCTGCCTTGCTGGCGACTTATGAAAATTCCCTTGCTAACATTAGAATCAATATCCCTCAAAAGGGCGAAACCCTACTCAATCAGGATATAGATCTGATTGCTCAGAAGGCGGTAGTCAAGAGCATCAAACGGCTTTCTCCGACATCGGCGGAACTTACATTTCAGCTCAATACCGGAGCTGATAAATATGTCAGCATCTACTACTTCTTAATGTTAAGCGAGGACGTCAGGACAATAGCCGGTGAATTTAGCGGCGACCAAGCTACCGCAACCCTGGAGTTCGATAATAATGTAAATGCCTTTGTTCTGGATATCTCCCGGCCAACATTCGTTGTGAAGGGCAACTGGACGATTAATATGAAATAGATTTGGATATTCATACCGGCAGGGCTTTTGGCTCTGCCGCCTTTTCAGAGGGTATCAAAAAATAGACGTTCTTTTTCTATTTATTGAGAAATGATATTGTATGAAGCATTGAAAAGAAAATGCGCTAATAATAGACTTAATGTAGTTTAGAAATATAGATCACAGAGATTTTTCATTAATAATTCAAGCAGAAAGTGAATATCGTTTTCCTTATATTATTTGCGATGACCAACCTGTTAATTCCGGGAAGCTCTTTGCGCATCTAATTTTATCATTGATAGTATACCTCCACATTACTATAATTGGGACCAAAGGCGGGATTAATAATGAAACGCGAAATACTGTTGTTGGGAAATCCTAAATTGTATGAAGTCAGTAACCCTGTTCAAAAAGAAGAACTTCATGAACTATTGCCAATAATACAAGATCTGCATGACACGCTCTTTGATTTTAGAGCGACATACGATGCCGGACGGGCAATCGCAGCGCCGCAAATAGGCTTTCAGAAGAGACTGATCTATTTATATTCTGATCAGCCGTTCGTATTCATCAATCCCTCTTTGGAGTTTGGGGATGACGAGATGATTACCGTAATGGATGATTGCATGTCGTTCCCTGATCTTTTAGTACGGGTAAAAAGGCATAAAAGATGTAAAATCAATTATTTTGACCTTGATTGGAAGAAATGTTTGCTTTTTCTGGAAGGCGATCTTTCGGAATTATTGCAGCACGAATACGATCACCTTGACGGAATTTTAGCGACCATGCGTGCCATTGATAACCAGTCCTTTTTTTATAAAGAATTAAGTCCGGAATGAAAGAATTGTGGTTGCCGCAATAAGCGATAAAGGAGAAGCCCCTTTATCGTCCTGGGGCTAAGGCGCTAATTCCGGTCAAACCCGCCGTGGGCCGTAAAAGTATCCCATACTTTTACGGCAATGAACAGGTTGACCCGGGTGTCCATACTGGAAAATTCCACCCCCAGCAGTTCTTCTATTTTATTAATCCGGTAATAGAGGGTGTTCACGTGGATAAACAAGCTGTCGGCAGTGCTTTTCATATTCCCACAGGAGTCCAGCAATTTACGCAGGGTGGGAAGCAGTTCGCCGTCAGTTTTTTCATCATGTTCCAGCAATGGTCCCAAAGTATTGCTGCAGAACTGTTTTATCACCCGGGGATCCTGGGAAAAAATCGGGTAATAAATGCCCAGATCAGTAAACCTCTGCACAAAATGCTTCTTTCCCAGCATTCGGGATAAAGTCAGGACTATACGAGCTTCATTAAAACTCTTCTGCAAATCGGCCAGCGGGTAAATCTGCCCGATGCCCATGGACATAAATAGATTAAATCTTTGCTCCAGTGTATGCTTATAGCTTATCAGGCGGGTCCAGTCCGATTTCTCCCCGCCCCGTTCCTGGGGCAGACATACCGGTATAATGAAAAGCAAGTAGTTGCCCCAGGAGATAGGGATAACATCAAATTTATCTTTTTGCAGATACTCGCAGAAATAGGCCTGCAGCAATTGCTGATCAAGCTTATCCGGCTTGGTCTCCTCCTCTACTTCCACCAGGGATACCAGGTAGGAACGGTCCCATTCCAGACGGTTTTCACCGAGTTTAACAATATCCCTGATGCTGGCATTGCTGTTGGTAAATAGGTATTCGGCCATTTCGCTTTCAAAGCGCTTGCAGTCCTGGTGTATTTTACTGAAGTAACATTTTACGGCCAGCTTGGTCTCCATCAAAACGTTTAAGGCCGGGGCGATCTGATCCGGCGGCTGGTTGGGCACAATCAAATAAGCGCTTTCGCCGTTGTAACGAACCCGATAGTACAGTATTCTATCCTCCGGCTGATAATAGAAATCCCGGGCCGACAACTTCTTGGGCAAGGGCATAAATAAGGCGTCGATTTTGGCGGTATGGTCAGCATTCTCCGGATAATGGATGCGACCATTGCAATCGGTAATGATCACCGGCCGTTGGAGCATATTTTCCACATAATCCGCTACAAAGGACAGACCTTCGTCCAGCACGCCGTCTACCAACATGTATACGTTTTGGGGCGCCGCAATAGACATTATGCTCACCTCTTCCGCTTACTTTAATGTCCTTTTATTATGCAAATATTGTGCCATCCATATAATCACGCTTGAGAAATAAGTAACTAGGCGGTTGCAGTACTTTAGCCCCCACCTTCATTTTTAAAATGAAACACTTTACAAGTCATATAGGAACATTTTTGTGTTATTATGAGAATCAGAGGAAATTTTGTCGATGCTCAGGCGGTTCAGGCAGCTTACCTGAACAGTTGAGGAGGGTTATAAAATGACGAAGCCATTAGAGCATATGCTCAGCCCGATGATTACCCATCGTCTGGTTCCCCAAACCCTTAATCAAAACGATATTATATTGATGGAAAAAATCCGGCAGCAGAAATCCGATCTTCTTAACCAGCGCCTGGACCGTTCCCAGATTGAACTGGTCCGCCCGGATGTGGTAGACTCATGGCTCCGTTCTTACAGCTACGGCTTGGATTTTTGCGATTACAATTACGGTCCGGTAATGGACCAACCGGCTTTGCAGGAACGGATGCGGGAAAAAGAGCTGCTGCTGCAATCAGCCGATCCCTATATCGGGCAATTGGAAACCATGCTGGCCAATGCCGAATGCATCATTCTGCTGTCCGACGAACAGGGAGCCATGCTCCGGGTCATTGAAGGCAGTCAATTGCTGCAACAGCAAAACCGGCGCTTTAACCTGGTGCCGGGCTCCATATGGAATGAGGAAACCATCGGCACCTCCGCCCACGGCATTACTCTCGTTCAGGGCACGCCCATGCAGATATGCGGACCGGAGCACTATTGTGAAAAATATGACCACATATCTTGTTCATCGGCTCCTATATTTGACATAAACCATAATATGGCCGGGACTTTATGCATCGTCACCCCCAGCTTCAACCACCAGAGTTCACAATCCCTGGGACTGGTAGTTTCCATGGCCTGGGCAGTCCAGAATCAGTTCCACCTGGCTTTAAATAACGAACTGCTGAGCATTACCCTGGAGGCTACCGACGAAGCGATTATAACTATTAATCGCAGTGGTATGATCGTCAAGGCCAATGTGGTGGCTCGCAGGATGTTTAATTACATTGACCAGGAGTTGACCGGCATTCATGTTGACACGCTTCTGGGGCAACAGCCTTTGCTCGCCTCGGTGCTGGAGTCCGGGCAGCCTTTATTTGACGCGGAAATTGAAGTCGAAAATCTGAACCAGGGTCTGGCTATCCGCTCCGCCCAACCGCTCAAGGATCATGCCGGGCATAACTTCGGCTGTGTGATAACTCTGAAGAAGATCAACCGGATTAGAACTATGGAAAACCGCCGCGCCGGACTTGAAACCCGCTTCAGCTTCGATAAGATCATCGGCAGCTCTCCGCAACTGCTGCGGGTCACTGAGACGGCCCGAAAATTTGCCGGTCTGGAAGCTAATATCCTGATCCAGGGCGAAAGCGGCACCGGGAAAGAGATGTTTGCCCAGGCCATCCATAATGCCAGCCGTCCTCAGGGTTCATTCGTGGCGGTCAACTGCGCCGCTATTCCTAAAACATTGATTGAGAGCGAATTATTCGGTTATGAAGGGGGATCTTTTACCGGGGCCGAACGCCAGGGACGACCGGGCAAGTTGGAATTGGCCCATGGCGGGACTTTGTTTTTGGATGAAATCGGTGATATGCCTTTAGAATTGCAGCCGGTACTTTTGCGGGTACTGGAAGAAAAAAAAGTGATGCGGGTAGGCGGAAACCGCTATATACCGGTTGATTTTCGGCTCATAACCGCCACCAACAAAAACCTGCCGGTCCAGGTGGAAAACGGTCAGTTTCGTAAAGACTTGTATTATCGCTTGCAGGTGTTAAAAATAGACATTCCGGCCTTGAAGGAACGGGGAGCCGATATTATACAGCTGGCCCGGTACTTTATGGCCTCCATCGCCCACCGGCAACAGATCCCGGTTCCGATTCTGAGCGATTTAGCCTCTTTGCAGCTGTTGCATTATGACTGGCCCGGCAATGTGCGGCAATTGGAAAATGCTATGCTTTATGCCATCAATATATGCCAGGATGGAATTATCAATCCCCGTGACCTCCCCGAGGAAATCCGGGATACACTGGCCTCCGCTTTGCCACCCGGAAAGGCAGTCAAAGCGGAGAGCAATCTTTCGCTGAAAGAGATGGAGCGGATCATGATAGCACAGACTCTGGCCCAAGTGAATAATAAGATATCCGAGGCTGCAGTCCTCTTGGGGATGAGCCGCTCCACCCTGTATCGCAAGCTCAAGGAATATAAACTGACTAAGCCGGAGCGGGCTTGAGCATGTTCAGGCCCCAGCAAGAGAGTTGTCCTAAAAATCAGAAGAAGAAAAATTGTCCATTTAGAGTTTGAAAAATATATTAAACAAATAAGCCCGCACCACTTTTTAAATGATACGGGCTTATTTTTTGGCTTTGTTTTTTTGTAGAAACTTTTGAGTCAGCCTCTTGATCGTTGTCGTTTAGATAATTACGCCGGTCCGGTCATTAGCCTAATTTAACCGCACTTTTGCCGGCCAGATAGCCGAAGGTAAAAGCGCGGCCATGGCTGTTGCCGGGCAGGTTTACGCAATAGTCGTTGGCGTAGTAGTTGCCGGAAGCGTTACCAGCCGCGTACAGTCCCGGTATAACATTCTTTTCCCCATCCAGCACCTGCAGCTGCTCGTTGATCTGCAGACCGCCCAGAGTAACCAGCAGGGCCGTCCCCAGTGGTGCGGCATAGAAAGTAGGTTTTTCAATTGTAGTCAGGCAGGCCGCCCGTTTCCCGAAATCCTCGTCTACGCCTTTGTGGGCCAGTTCATTGTAGCGGGTTACGGTTTGCAAGAAAGCCTCCTTGGGAACTTTTATCTTGGAGGCCAACTCCTCCAGAGTCTCGGCACTTCTGATATAGCCTTTTTCTATATATTTTTTAACGTTGTCGGGATTATGGAAATTGGTTCTCATGTCTTTACAGGCTACCACTTTAAACGAAGGCGCTTCCTCCGGCCATTTGGCGTCCCAAACTCCCCATCGGGCATTGCCGGGCTGCTGCCGCTGGGCATTACAAAGATAGGCATAGGGAAGTTCTTCATTACCATAACGCAGGCCGCGCTCATTAACATTCAGCCAGGGCTGACGCATCAAGGCGTCGGCCAGGATGGGGGCGCCGGGAACGGCAAAGTCAAAATACATGGGCGCATGGGGAAACTCGTCCATAGCCGCCCCGATCCACATGCCCATTTTTTGTCCGTCGCCGGTATTGATAAGCCCGTTGACCATTTCAAACATGTTGGCATGAATATATTTGGTAGAAGGAATGTAATACTCCCGCATTTCCTTGTCGGCGTTGTAATCTCCGGAGCACATTATGATGCCTTTTTTAGCGGCGAACTTTTTATAGGCGCCTTTTTCGCCGGCGATAACGGCGGTTACCCGGCCCTTGTTATTGTCTTCCCGCACTAATTGAACCGCGGGAGTCTTGTAGCGGATATCCACCCCTGCGTCTTCACATCCTTTTTTCAGGGTGTAGCGCATGGAAGCTGTCCAGGGGTCAGTTCCTTTCGGAGCATCCGACTGGGCTGCCTCACTGGGATCCATTCTGAAGCTCAAAGTAGGAAAGCCTTTAACGGTGGTGCCCGGGGTTGCGGTTTCATCCAAAGGCACCGGTTTGGGCTTGCAGCCGTAGCCCTCCGCTTTGGCCATGATCCAGTCGGCTACCTGGCCGCTGTTGTCAGCCCATAACCGGACCACTTTCTGATTGCCCTTGTAGGCATTGTAGCGCATGATCTCCTGCACGGCTTCCATCTTATTGATTTTATTGTTAATCTGAAGTTGCATCTTGGTGTCGATAGCGCCGTAATCATTGCCGCGGAAGTTTACTTTTTCGGTTTTTTCCAGCAGTATTACCTGGGCGCCCTCCTCGGCCGCGGACATGGCAGCGCATAAACCGGACATCCCCCCGCCTACTACTATTATATCAGCGGTTACGGTTTCTTTGATTTCGCTTTCCGCTATCGGCGCCGGCGGTTTCAGGAAACTGGGTACGGCTGCTTCAGTATCCTGGGGGGCCGGCGCGGGAGTTTTCTCTTCGCCGCCGCAGCCTACCAGGAACCCTGCCGAAGCGATGCCGGCAGTTCCCAGAGCCGCACCTTTGATAAAGGTTCTTCTGGTAAAGCCTTTCTGCGGTTTTTCTTCCATGCTCATACTATCCTTCTCCTTTCCAGGTCAATTACATACAACTTTTGTGAGCAGATCCGGTAAAGAAATCGCCCTTCGCTCCTTCTCTGCTGTCAGTTTAGCATGGACACGGCGAACACACATTGGCGGGTATTACGAACCTTTTTGCAAAACACTGTAGAAAAGTCCAAGATAACCAGACCCCATCTGGCAGATCACACAGTTTTGCTCTTATTTACTCATTGAGCAAGATTCGCAGTTTTTCGGAAAGTTTACTCTGCTTACCTACGGAAGCATGGTTAGTACCTGAGTTTTCATTGGAGGCTATCACGAGACTTTAAGCAAAACACTGTAGGGGACTCCAATGGCAATCCTGTCTCAATATTGTACAATACATACACAGGGCTATTTATTTACGTCAACCAGCAGCAACATATTTAGGAATAGCACGCCACAGGAGGTTCATGATTAATGGAGGGTAAGACTTTCCGGGAAAGATTTTTAAATCGAAAAACTCTGCTGATTTTAGCGGCGATCGTTATTATCATAGGGGCCGGCAGCGGCGCGGCTCTGTTGAAAGCCAGTGAAAATCCTTCTTTCTGCGCTAATTGTCATATTATCAAACCATATTACGAGTCCTGGAGCGAGGGTTCACTGTTAGCCAGCAAGCATGCCCAGCAAGACCTGGCCTGTCTGGAATGTCATCATAGCTCCATTCCCGGCAAGGCTCAGGAGGGCTTTAATTATATTACCGGCAATTATACCCTGCCTCTGGAAAGCGATATGGGCGACCGGGATTTCTGCCTGGAATGCCATTCGGAAGAAGGCGCCGGGGCCAGTTGGGATGAGATCAAAGCGGCCACCGATTTTGAAGAATCCAATCCGCATGATTCCCATAACGGCGAGCAGGAATGCAATGTATGCCATAGTATGCACCAGCCTTCCCAGGCCATGTGTTCCCAATGCCATATTTTCGACTGGATGGATGAATTGGACGAAAGCTGGGAATCTTCCTTTTAGTGAACCGGTAAAAGCATATAGCCGCAATAAAGGGAGCAGCAGCTCCCTTTATTGTTCCGGGGAACGCTTGGATTTTGCAATCGGGGATCAACCGGCGAAACTGTATTATTCAACCAATGGCAAACTGCAGAAAATCGGTTAAAATACAGTTAGATCAAATTCAGCTGTCCCTCTAAAAATGGTTGGCGATGCGGCAATTATCCGGGAAAGGTTATAAGCTATGGCGATCATGCAGCAGATATACAAATTCGTCTCTTCCATGAAAACCGGGCTGGTCCTATTGCTGATGATCGGCCTGGCCTCGGCAGCAGGCGCCTCCCTGCTCCCGGGTACTTTTTTTAAGACCGCGTTTTTTGAAGCGCTGCTGGTATTATTGCTGCTGAATATGACCCTGTGCACTGTCAACCGTCTGAAAACCACCTGCCGCCTGTTGTTGAAGCATGTAGGCTCCCGGGCCTGGTTTCGACAGGCGGGTATTCTGCTGCTGCATGGGGGAATGATATTGATCCTGCTGGGTGCAGGGGTATATGCCTTTCAGGGACAGGAGAGCCGCATCCACCTATGTGCCGGCGAACAGGTGGACATGTCCCGGGTGCTCAAGGTCAAACATCCTTTTACCGTACGGCTCAATGAGTTCAGAATTGATTTTAATGAAGACGGCTCCCCTTCCCAATATGTATCCGAGATCACCGTATTGGAGCAGGGAAAGAAAATAAAAGATATATCGGTTAATGTGAATAATCCTTTGAATTATAATGGGGTTAAAGCTTATCAGAGCAGTTTCGGCCATCTGGTGGAAGTCCAATACACCGCTAAGAACGGAGCCAAACAGATAGACCGTTTCGCGGAGGGCGATCTCCTGGAGCCGGCCAACACCGACCGGACAGTTAAGATATACCGCTATATACCGAATTTTAACCCGGCTCATGGGATGAATTCGGTAACCATGCGGCCCGACAACCCGCATATTATATTTTCAGTCTATGCCGGGGATAAGCTGTTGGGGATAGGAACAGCCAAATTCAACGAACCTACCCGCATTGATGAAGATGTTTATCTGGTTTTTAAAGGAGTGGAGCCTTACACCATACTACAGGTAAAAGCTGATCCGGGACTGCCTCTGGCTCTGACCGGCGGGATTCTTCTCCTGCTGGGGATATGCCTGGCGGTTCTTACCGCCCCGGCTAAGAAAAGTGCTCTGGTCCACGACCTTTAGGAGTTGACATAATGAAGGCAATGATGATTATCATAATCTACGCGGTGGTATTTTCCTACCTGGCGGCGGCCCTGCTTTACTTCTGGGGAGCTAAGCAAGCGCCTTGGCTAAAAGCGGCTTTTGTACTGGCTGTTTTGGGTTGCCTCTGCCATTTCGCGGCTCTGGTTCTGAGAACGCTGCTGGCCGGCATGCTGCCTTTGACCAACGGACCCGAATTCCTGCTGAGCTTTACCTGGTTTACCGTTCTCATGTACTTGCTGTTGACCCTGCGCTATCCGCTTAAGTCGGCCGGCGGAGTGGTCATGATAATCTCAGCCCTGCTGGTGTCCCTGGTGGCATTCTTGATGCGGGAGCAACTGGGCACAGTCGCTCCGTTGATGCCGGCTTTAAAAAGCCCCTGGTTAACCGTTCATGTGATTACCGCCGCCCTGTCCTATGCCGCTTTTACCCTGGCAGCCGGACTGGCGGTAATGCAGTTTTTCCCAGCGGGCCGCGCTATTGGCGACGATCATCTTTACCTGCTGGTAGGCGGCGGATTTGCTCTGTTGTCTTTATCCATCGTTCTGGGAGCAGTATGGGCGGAACAGGCCTGGGGACGATACTGGTCCTGGGATCCCAAGGAAACCTGGGCTCTGGTAACCTGGATCATTTACGCCCTTTATCTGCATCTGTACCGCAGCCGGGAATGGCGGGGCCATAATGCCCGCCTGATGCTTATCGCCGGTTTTATCCTGGTGTTGTTTACTTTTTTCGGAGTCAATTATCTGCTGCCCGGCTTGCATAGTTATGCCTGACAACTGCTTGTGCTGTTATGGTCAATTTGAGAGGAGGATTTTACATGTTTGGTTTAATCGGCAACTTCGGTCCCTGGGAATTAGGCTTTATTCTGCTCATCGTCCTGATCGTTTTCGGACCGGGCAAACTTCCCCAACTGGCTGAATCCATGGGAAAAGCGATCAAGGGCTTCAAAAAGGCCCAGCAGGACGAACCGGATAACCCCCCGGACAAGCTGGAGTAAATTCGTCCCTGCGGGCCCGCTGCTCCCATAAAACCGTAACTTTCAGATTATGGGGGCTGAAAAAGTCTTAAATGACCCCATCCCGGCGCAAGTTATTGATCTCGTTATCGGAATAGCCGGCCTGCTTCAATATCTGGGCGGTATGCTCCCCCAGGCCGGGGAAGGTTAATTTGGCTTCCCCGGGAGTATGGGATAATTTGATGGGTACACCGGTCAGAGGAATATCTCTGCCGGTTCCTCTGACATTGTGAAGCTTTAAAATCATATCCCGGGCTATAACCTGAGGATGCTCACACATTTCCTCCAGCGTAAGCACCGGGGTGAAGCAGATATCACATGAGGCAAAAAATTCAACCCACTCTTTTTGCGTCTTGGATAGCATGATATCTCTTACATCAGCCAGTATATCAAGCTGCAGGGAGGTATCCCATTGCAGCTTGATATACTCGGTGCGGTTGATTTTTTGGCAAAATTCAGCCCAGAATTTATCTTCCACTGCGCCCAGGCTTACGTATTTATCGTCTTTAGTCTTATAAATGTTATAGCAGGCATAACCTCCGGTTAAAACACCATTGCCCATCTCCGGGAGTTTTCCCCATCCCGCCCATTCTCCCAGAGTATAAGCTAAAAGGCTGATCGAACAGTCCAGCATAGCCACGTCACAGAGCTGGCCTCGCCCGGTTTTTTCACGGCTGATCAGGGCCAGCAGAATAGCGATCACGGAATGAAGAGTCCCTCCGGCAATGTCTGCTATCTGAACTCCGGACATAGCCGGCATACTGTTATATACTCCCGTAAGTCCGGTTACCCCGGCCAGGTTCAAATAATTGACATCATGCCCGGCGGTGTCACGCCAGGGACCGGTAAGCCCATAACCGGTAATTGCACAATAAATGATACCGGGATTTATCCGTTGCAAAACTTCATAATCAAGCCCTAATTTTTTCATTACCCCGGGTCGAAACTGATCCACCACCACATCGGCTTGCGCCGCCAGTTTCTTAAAGATCTCCTTGCAGGCATCTTTCTTAAGATCCAGGGCAATACTTTTTTTATTACGGTTTACGGTATAAAATCGGGAACTTTCACCTTCAATGAGCGGGGTCAGAGTGCGCCCCAGGTCGCCTTGGGGATCCTCTATTTTAATTACTTCGGCCCCAAAATCAGCCAAAATCTGAGTACAGAAAGGCCCCGGCAGGTAGCGGGATAAATCCAGTATCTTGATACCATTTAAAGGCAATGTCATGATAACTCCTCCTTCTTTACTATTATTTAACAATACAGCCTCAAAACAATCAAGTTCTGAGGCTGCAATTAAATAAAGGTATTTTTCCAAAAGAGCCCTGGCACTGAATAGTGCCAGGCGATATTAGAGAGGTATTAAGGGGGGCAATACTGTCAACTTCAACCCAAGCAGCAGGCAGCTTTGCAGATTGGCAACAGGTGCCCCCATAAAAACAAAACCCAGGGAAAAGTGCATAGGACATCTTAAGATAAGAATATCCCTTCCGGATCCACCACCTTATAGAGAAGTTCCAGATCATTATAGGTAGGGGTTTTAGTTTCCCCGCTTACCCGGGCAATGTTCAGCTTAAACATGCATTTATCCCGGACCTGTTCCGGGGTGAACCCGGGATGAACCGTATCCAGATAGATAACTCCTTCATCGTCAAAACGGAAAACGCCCATATCGGATATAACCGCCCAGGGTCCTCCCCGGAAGGCTTTGTTATAGACTTCTTTTTTATGAACGAATTCACCGCCGGGCCATTTAGGAATACGCCAACCGGGAGAAGTGATGTAACTGCACCGTTCCACCCAGCGCCGTTTCTCCTGTACCATAATAAAAACCGTTCTCCTGGCCAGGGAGTTGATATCAGCGTTGCCGCCGCTGCCGGTGAGACGTTTCCCTCCGGGAAGACCGCCCATATAAGTGGTATTAACACTGCCATACTGATCTATTTCCGCCCCGCCCAGGAATGCCATATCCACTACTCCTCTGCCCAGCTGACCAAAGACATCCCATAAGCCGCTGGCCAGCGCGCCCTGGTAGTGACAGCGGGCATCGCCTACCGAGGTAGGAAGATCAATAGGACGGCCATCCACACTGCCGGCTTCGTATATGCAGGTGGCATTAGGGGCGTTGGTTCTCTGGGCCAGCATAATCGCCAGCATGGGCAGACCGGTACCGGCGAAAACCACCTCTCCGTCGGATACCTCTCTGGCCGCCGCTACCGCCAGCAGGTCAATCGGTTTAAATTCGCCTACCTTGGCATAATCATTACCAGCCATTACCTCGACCCCCTTTTCACTTTTTGGGAATAACCCAGGGCGGTACTGGCGCGCAGGGTTTCCAATCTGCTGACCCCCAGTTTGTTCAAATAGGCTTCATGATCCTTGACCCCGAATATCCACTCCTGGGCCCATTCGTCAAAACCTTCCTGGGTGCGCGACCGGGTATAGAAATCCTTGATAAATTCACCGTCCGCCTCATAGCTGCCATAGCAACCGGTAGGATGTCCGGCCCAGGGCAGTTCCACTATATAATCCACCAGATAAGGCGGGATCAGATTACGCTCCGGTTCCCGGCGAATGAACTCTTCCGGAACGATCTGTTCGGTCAGAACAATCACCTTGTCCGCTGCTTTAAAGGCTTCATCATCAGCATACTTTTGGCCTAAGACCCTTACCGTGCCTTCCGAACCCACCATCTGCACATGGGCGATACACCAGTCGGGTTGAGCGGCAGGGACCAGAGCTACTTCCGAACCGGTGAAGCTTTCCGTATACATCTCATATTTCTTGGATGGTATTTTAGGATGGGAACCATCCCGCAGACCGGCTTTGCCCAGCATATCATATTCCGGGTTCAATATATCCGTACCCAGAGCGGCAAAGATCGGCATAAAGGGTAAGCCATGCGCGCCTGCCACTAAACGGTAAAGCATCTGAACATGGCTGTAATCTTCACATATCAATTCTCCGGCTTGGAATTTACGGGACAAATTGCCGGGGATCTTGCCGTACAATTCATGGCCGCTCCAGCAGGACTCCCATATCTTGACACAGCCTCCCCCAATGAGCATATCATCGTGGGTGCCGCCATTGACCTCAATCAAATGCAGATCTTTTTTGCCCTGGCGGATCAGTTCCATAATGGCTGCCATAGGCCGGCGCCAGATGGTAAATCCGCTGAAGGTCAGAGAATCGCCGTCATTTATCAGGCCGATGGCTTCTGTCAGGCTGACTTTCCGAGGTCTTCCCATATTTTTACCCCCTTCTGCTTGGAAATGTTTATTATCAAAAAGTTGGGCCAGGGTTTTACCACTTGCCGATAACCTCACGGCCGATGATCATGCGTTGAATCTGGTTGGAACCTTCGTAAATCTGAGTTATCTTACAATCCCTCATCATGCGTTCTATGGGGAACTCACTGCAATAGCCATAGCCGCCCATCAACTGGACACAGTTGGTGGTTACTTCCATGCTGGTATCGGTAGCAAACTTCTTGGCCATGGAAGCCTCTTTGTTATGCGGCAGTCCGTTATCTTTTAACCAGGCAGCCCGATAGATCAACAGCTGAGCTGCGTCTAAAGCCGTAGCCATATCCGCTACCATGAACTGTACCCCTTGGTTAGCCGCCAGCGGTTTACCAAACTGCTGCCTTTCTTTGATGTATT